>JBOFFD010000846.1:0-4530 GCA_051648425.1 Planctomycetia bacterium | reverse complement strand
AACTGGGCGCCGGCACCGACCCGACCGAAGGCGCCGCGCTGGGGCGGGCGATCTTGGACGAACTGGTCCATCTGCGATGCCGGGCGATGGTCACCACGCACCTGGGCGATTTGAAACTGTTCGCGCTGTCGCAGAAGCGTGCCGAGAACGCGGCGATGGAGTTCGACGACGAAACCCTGCGGCCGACGTACCGGCTGATCGTCGGTCAGTACGGCCGCAGTTGCGCGCTTAAGATCGCGCGACGTCTGAAATTGCCGAAACGGCTCATCGAGCAGGCGCGGAAGTACATGCGGCGCGGCCGGGTGAAACGGTCGCCCGAACTGGCCCAGTTGCAGGAAATGCGGGCTGAGGCCGAGAAGGCGCGCGACCAGGCGGCGTTGGCCGAGCGCGAGGCGAAGGAGGCCGCCGAAGCGTACCAACGCAAGGCCGAGCAGATGCGGCACGAAACCGAGTTGGCGCACGAGATCGAGAAGGCGCGGGCGACGATCCGTCCCGGCGACGTGGTGCGGGTGACGAAGTTCAACAAATCGGGCACGGTGAAACGGGTCGACTCGCGCCGCAAGCTGGCGGCGGTGACGGTCGGCGCGGTCGAATGGGAACTGCCGCTGGACGAACTGATTCCGGAATCGCGATCGAAGTAGGTCGGTGTTTCGCGGTGGAAGTCGACTGTTCCCCGCACGGCATTCCCTGGCCCGAGTTTCGGGTTCCCCGTCGGCCCTTCGTCGTCCTCACCGTGTCGCCGGTCTCGGCTGTCAGCGTGTACAGCTCGCCGCGGTAGTCGCGGTCGTGCCGGGCGGAGACCGCCGCCAGCCTCTCCGATCCACCCTTTCCCGACGCTGCCGGTGATTCACCTCTTGCAATGGAAGAATCAGTCGTTGAGCGGTGGAGGTTTGCCAATCAGTATTCAGATGGTCCTTCTACATGCTCTCCTTCGTTTCGCAACTCCGTAGAGGCTTGTTGCGCTTATTCCTAATCTGGGGATTCTACCGTCCAACAAACGGTGTCCGGTGTATCGATCTCAAGGAAGCCAGGTCGACAGCGCGGCGGTGCGATGCCCCGGCGAGCAGCCGGGCAGGGCGTCGGGGACGACCGGTTCGATCGGTTTCTTACAGGTCGGGCGCCAGTCGCGGTGAATCGTGTTTTCGGTGACTTCGGACGTCAAACCGGCCGGGACGTCCTCCACGTATCGGACGCGCATCCGCCCGGTCCGCGTGAGTCGACCCTGGCAGCCGGGGCAGACCGGCGATCGATGGTCGACCTGCGTGGGAATCGGGCGGCAAGCGCCGTCGTGGCTGGGCTTGGCTCCGCGTTTCTTCTTGGTCGTCCGCGGCGCGGGGTTGGGCTTGGCGTAGGGCGGGATCGATCCTGACGGCGTATGCGTCCCGATCGGAGCCGCGGAAGCCGAGGCCCACGACCACGCCTTCGATCGCCGTCTCACGGGTGTCGTCGGCGGCCTCGGTTCGTCCGGCTGTCGTCGGCCGCTCTGAGTCGCCCGTCTAATGAATGCGGCCAGGGGAGTTTTCGGGCGATGACGCGACAGCCTTAGACATCGAGGGGCGTGATCGCCCATGGCGTAAAGTCACGGCCAGGCGCGGCTTTCACTTCGGCGACTGGCCGCCCTCCACCGCCGCCGTTCGGCCGACGGGGGCGGTGGGGGCTGCCGGGGGGGCGTCGGCAGTGGCGGCGGCGGTGGGTTGGGCGAAGAGTTTCACGAGGTCGAACCGTTCCGGGCCGGAGCCTTCGCCGGCCCAGATTCGCCAGATGGCTCGCGCTAGGGTCGCGTCGTCGCCGATGCGCGTGACCTTTTCCTTCGTGTTGAAGGCGCAATAGATGTTGCCGCCCGGCAGCCAGACGAGAAACACTTCGTCGCCCGACGACGCCCCGGATTTGAACGTCTGCACGAACTCCTCGACGCTCGCCCCCACCTTCACCATGTCGACGTCGGTGAAGGTCAGGGTGATCTCTTCGTTGATCGCGGTCATGATCTGCGAGCCGGTGGCCGGCTTCAGGAACCGCAGCATGTACACCCGCGGCGTACCGTCGACCAGCATGTCGTCGAGCAGGACGTCGGCCGGTGCTGACTTCGGCTGGGCGACATAACTGGCGACGTCGTAGATGTCGAGCGTGATGAACAGCATCGTCTTCTTGCGAGTCAGCTTGCCGGTCAACTGAACGGGAAGGTCGGCGCTGGCGGCCTTCACCACCATCGTCGCCGGGAAGCCGTCGATCTGCTCGGCGGCGGGCTGTAGGGCGACCACCATGGGCGCCGACGGCGCGACGTCGTCGCCGGGCAGCGGGGGCAGGTTTTCGCCGATCGGATCGACGGCGGGCGCGGGGGAGCGCCGCACGGTCTCTTGAACGACGATCGGCGCGGGCGTCGGTTCGGCGGGGAGGGTCATCCGCCGGCGCAACAGCTCGCCCGAGGTCAAGCCGCCGGCGACGATGAGTGCGTAAACGGCTGTTGGCAACGGTTTCACGACGAAATCCGCCTTTCCGCGTGCAGGGTCGCTTCGTCCCGGGTGCGTCGTCGAGCGCGCCGCCTCCGGGGCGTTGCTTGACGACGGTCATCGACCGTTGGTTCCGCCGAAGTCGCGCGGGCGCCGTCGGACGGCCGGGCATCATTCAGGCGGATTCTATACCGAAAGATCGTTCGCGCCGCGTCGGCTTTTGAGCGGGGCCGGGGCGCGGTCGAACGGAACGAAGTTTCCGCGGCGGGCCGAAAAGGCGCTGCCGACCGAATCCTCCGCCGCCCGCAGGCCCGCCGACGGCCCGACGGCGCGAAACGATCTTCCAATACCACGTCCGGTTTCCGTACAAAGACACTGTTCGTGATCCCTTGCGCCGAACTTGAGAGGAAGCGGTGACTGACCGATTGCGCATCACCGGCGGAGCTCGGCGCGGACGGCGCTTGTTCTCCCCACCGAAAAATTCGCTGCGACCGGCCAGCGACATGATCCGCCAAGCCCTCTTCAACATGCTGGGCCGGCTGGTGGAGGGGTCGTTGTTTTACGACGTCTTCGCCGGCACGGGCATCATCGGCATTGAAGCGCTCAGCCGCGGCGCCGGCCGGGCGATCTTCGTCGAGAAGGACCGCGCCACCGTCGGCCTTTTGAAACGCAACCTCGGCCTGGCGCGGTTCGCCGACGCCGCCGACGTCCGCATGGGCGACGCCCACGTCTGGGCGAAGTACTTCGTCCCCGACCAACGCCCGACCATCGTCTTCCTCGGACCCCCATACCCCCTCTTCACCGACGACCGCGACGCCATGCTCGCCATGATCGAAGGCGTTCAAGACCGCCTCAAGACCACCGACCACTTGGTGGTGCAGTACCCTCGGTTCGTCGAACCGGAAACGCTGCCGAATCAGGACGGCTGGGTGCGCATGCGGCACTACGGCAAGACGCGCGTCGGCATCTGGCAGGACGCCTTCGCCCAGGGCGATCCGAAAAGCCCCTGGATCCGCGACGAGGACGACGAACCTTCCGATGAAGAAGACCCTCGGGAAGAGGACGGCGACGAAGAAGACCTGATCGACGCCGAGTACGACGAATCCGACGACGAAGTCGACGACCACGCCGACGATCCGGAGGGTGCGGCCGACGCCCATGACGACGAAACCGATCCCGATCCCGCCGACGCCCGCTAGCCGGTTCGCCGTCGACGTGGTGCGCCGCCTGCGGGCGGCCGGCTTTGAAGCGTTGTGGGCGGGCGGGTGCGTCCGCGACCTGTTGTTGGGTCTGGAACCGAAGGACTACGACGTCGCGTCGTCGGCCCGCCCGTCCGACGTCGCGGCCCTCTTCCGCAAAACGGTCGCCGTCGGTGAGAGTTTCGGCGTCGTGCGGGTGGTTGGACCGCGGCCGATCGCGGACGGTCCGGCGCTGGAGGTGGAAGTCGCCGCCTTTCGCAGCGACGGTGTCTACACCGACGGCCGGCGACCCGACGCCGTCGTCTACAGCGACCCCCGCGAAGACGCCCTGCGCCGCGATTTCACCATCAACGGCCTGTTCCTCGACCCCGAAACCGGGCGCATCGACGACTACGTCGGCGGCCGGGCCGATCTGGCGGCGGGCGTCGTCCGGGCGGTCGGCGACCCGGTCGCCCGCTTCACCGAAGACAAGCTGCGGCTGCTGCGGGCGGTTCGGTTCGCCGCCCGGTTCGGCTTCGCGCTGGACGAACGCTCGGCGGCGGCTGTGAAGGCGATGGCGGGCCAGTTGCGGGTCGTCAGCCCCGAACGAATCCTGATGGAAGCGCGGGCGATGCTGGAGCCGCCGACGCGGCTGGCGGCGCTGGATCGGTTGGTCGACCTCGGTCTCTTTGCCGGCGTCTTTCCACTCTTGGCCCACCTTCCGCAAGACGCCGAGCGCTGGGCGACCACCCGGCGCCTGCTGGCCGACTGGCCGACTTCCGTTCCGTTCCCATTGGCGGTGGCGGGGCTGCTCGCCACCGAGCCGGACGTGACGGCCGAGACTGCGGCGGAAGAGATTTTCCGCGACCTACGAGCGGCGAACGACGAGCGCGAGCGCTGCCGCT
>JBOFFD010000845.1:0-1725 GCA_051648425.1 Planctomycetia bacterium | reverse complement strand
TGGTTGTTCGCATCGCTACCTCCGGCAGGATGGTCGCCATCCGTCCTTGTTGGAGAGTCCCCGCCTTTTCGATCGCGCAGGCGACCTGCACGTTACGCCGGGAATAACTCACCCATTGCATCGGTTGCGGACTTCCGGGGAAGCAAGCGAAAATGGGGCGTTCACGATAAACAGGGCGTTTGGATATTCCGTACCAACAGGATCAACGGAAGAATCGCGTCAGACTACGCAACCGGCAAAATCCGCATTTGACGATGAAACGAGAGAATGAACGTAGGGTGGACCTCTGGTCCGCCAGGAAGAGGCGTGGGGACGAAACTCTTATCTGCTCGGTCAGGAAGAAGGGACGTCCGTCCCAACGCTGCACCGTGGCGGACCAGGAGTTCCGCCCTACATACGGCGTCACGTCCCAACGTTGAGAAATGGCATTATTGCACCGGCGGCGGCTTTCACGTCCACTCGACGCGATAAAGCATCCAGTAGACCACCACCCCCGTCACCGACACGTACAGCCAGACGGGAAAGACGTAGCGGGCCAGCCGCTTGTGTTCGTCGAACCGGTTGCGGAACGCCAGGAAGAATGTGCGAGCGATGAACGGCAGCATCGCCACCGCCAGAATGACGTGCGGAATGAGCACCGCGAAGTAGACCGTCCGCCAGGTCGGATCGGTCGACGGAAACTTCTTGGAGGGCACGTTGAAGTGATACGTCAGATAGCAGCCGAGAAAGACGGCCGACGTCGCCAACGCCGACAGCATGGCGGCCTTGTGCAGACGGATCTTCTTACACTTCACCGCGGCGAAGCCGACGACTAAGAGCGCCGCCGCCAGGGCGTTCAGCGAGGCGTTGACCGCCGGCAGGTTCTCGATGGCGATGAAAGCGATCACGGCGATTCCTCTTTTTCCAACGACGCGACCTTGCGCTTTATCAGTTCCTGCGCCGATGGATCAGCGCTGTCGTAATACCCCCGCACGGCGCCGGTCTTATCCAGCACCGCCAGCCGGTTGGTGTGGGTCACCAGTTCGCCGGGGATCGTCTTCGGGTCGGGGTTTTCCTCGACCGCCACTTTGAAGCCGTCGCGGATCACCCGATACACCTCCTTGGGTTCGCCGGTCAGCATCCGCCACGATTCGCCGTCGGCCTTGAAGTTCTTGGCGTACTCGGCCAGCACCTCGGGGCGATCGTAACGCGGGTCGACCGTCACCGTCAGCATGAACGTCGAGTCGGGCAGTTCCGAACGCAGCCACGCCATGACCCCGGAAACCATCGGGCAGGTTTGATGACAACGGGTGAAAACGAAGCCGACCACCGCGACCCGGCCGACGACGTCGGCCCGGCGGACCGGTCGGCCGGCTTGGTCGACCAAGCTGAACTCCGGCAGGGAGGAATAATCGCGCGGCAGATCGTGAGCTACCGGAACGGCCGCGGCGTCGCCCGGCGGCGGCAGGTGGTGTAGGGCGTTGGAAGGCCGGCGGGTTTGCAGAACGACCGCCGCCGTCAGCCAGCCGGCCGCAGCCGCCGACGTAACGGCGATCAGAATGAGGACGACTTGTTTCGAGGGGCCAAGCTTCGCCGAAACCGGCGGAGGTTCAGACATGATCTTACACTCCCTTCGCCGACCGCCGGCCGGCCTGCCGAACCGCCAGGGTGAAGAAGACCGCCGCGAACGCGAACGTCGCCGCGACGCCGACGCCGAGCGACGGCACGCCGACCATCGGGTCGGGG
>JBOFFD010000844.1:0-2553 GCA_051648425.1 Planctomycetia bacterium | reverse complement strand
AGCGCGAACAGACGCTGAACCAGCTTTTGGTCGAGATGGACGGCTTCGACTCGAACCGCGGCGTCATCATGATGGCCGCCACCAATCGGCCGGAAACGCTCGATTCCGCCCTGCTGCGCGCCGGCCGGTTCGACCGCACGGTGGTGGTCGATCGGCCCGACGTCAAAGGCCGCGAATTGATTCTTCGGGTCCACTGTCGATCGGTGAAGGTGGCCGAAGACCTTGACCTTCGCGCCATCGCCTCGCTGACGCCGGGCTTCGTCGGCGCCGACCTCTCGAATCTGGTGAACGAGGCGGCGCTCTTGGCCGCCCGGCAGGGGCGAAGCAGCGTCGGTTTGCAGCATTTCATGGAGGCGGTCGAACGGGGCGTCGCCGGTCTGGAACGCAAGACCCGCGTGATGATGCCCGACGAAAAGCAGCGGATCGCCTACCACGAGTGCGGCCACGCCATCGTCGCGCACCTGCTGCCGGGGTCGGACCCCGTCCACAAGATTTCCATCATTCCACGTGGCGTCGGCGCCTTGGGCTACACCCTGCAACGGCCGATGGACGACCGCTATCTGCTCACGCGCACGCAGTTGGAAAATCAAATCTGCACCCTGCTCGGTGGCATCACCGCCGAGGAAATGATTCTGCCCGACGTCAGCACCGGCGCCCAGAACGATTTGCAACGAGTGACGCATCTGGCGCGCAGTATGGTGGCCGACTTCGGCATGAGTCCGCGGCTGGGACGGATCCATTACAGCGAACGGACGACGTCGCCGTTTCTGAATTCGCCGTCGCCGTCGTCGGGTCGTGAGTACAGTGAACAGACGGCGCGCGAGATCGATCTGGAAGTCCGCCGAATCATTGAAGCCGCCGGCCGGTTCGTCCGCGAACTGCTGGAGGAACACCGCGAAGCGCTGGAAAAGCTGACCGAAAAACTGCTGGAACGGGAAGTGATCGACGCCGACGAACTGAAGGTGGTCATGGACGCCGCCTCGCCCCGGCTGGCCCGCGGAACCGTGCTCGGCAGCCGCCGGTCGCTGGTCGACGACCTGGACGCCCCGCGCCCCGCCGCCGGCCGCAGCACGCCGCCCGACGGCGCGACCAACGTCGCCGAAGGGTGAGGGAAATCGGGTGGACGGTCGACGGGGCTGACAAAATGTAGATTGTCGGCGGCAGCGGACTTGTTTGCCGCGTTCACATGTGCCGTCAAGACATGACGACTCGTCGCAACGAACAATTTCAATCCGGCTGCCGTTCGCCCGGCGGCGGCGATTCACTTTTCCTCGGCTCAACCATACGATTGCAGAAAGCGCCGAGTTCGGAAAACGTTCTCAAGTGATCCGTCTCCGTGGCGCGAAGTAACAATTGCCGCAGATGTACCTCACGCGGCGATGATCGGCACTTCCTCGAAGAGATGGAAGTTGTGGGTCGGAAGCGACGAAAGTTCGTCGTCGCAGGTTCCTTGGTTGATCTCGTCGATCCCGTCGTCGATCCCGTCGTCGATGTGGCGGCGGAGGTCGGCGAAGTCTTTATGCACGCGCGACGCCAGGAACCGTCCTTTGACGAACTTCCAAAGACGTTCGATCAGATTCAGATTCGGCGAGTAGGTCGGCAAGTACAAGAGTTCGATCCCGCGGGCCTTCGCGGCTTGGAACACCGCCTCGCAACACTGGTACTTCGCGTTGTCCAGCACCAATGTGATCGGTCCGCCGATTTCGCGGCGCAGCTTGTCGAACAGCTCGAAAACGACTTCCGTATTCACCGATTTTGTCGTGGTCACGGCGTGGAGCCGGTGCGTCGCCGCGTCGAGCGCGCCTAAGACGCTGTACCGCCGCCGTCCGTTCCCGGTCGGAACGAAAAACCGCGTCAGACGCCACAAGTATCCCAGGTAGGCGCCGTAGACGAAGTGCGCGGCGTCCACGAACAGGACCGTCCGCCGGCCCGCCGCCGCCTCCGCCGGCAACGGCGTCAGCTATTCGTCGAGGAATTCCCGCTGGACGGCCGCGTCGTATTGGTAGCTGGTCCGTTCGTTCCACGAATTCCGCAGCGTCCGCAGCCGGCCGGCGCGGTCGTAGACGGTCGTCGTCCGGCGGAGCAACGGATCGACGACGACCTTGGTTCGACCGGCGGCATCGAGAATCCTCATAGAGCGATTCGAGCTTGCGACGAAGATGGCGGAACACCGCGGAAAGGTGAGTGAATTCATCGAAGCCCTCCGCGGGACTTGTGGGAAGGTGTCCGGAGTATTTTGGATCTCCAGAAGCTAAGTATGCATGGCTCCGTTGGCAAATATAATTTTCAATTTGCTGTCACACGGCGAAACACGTGACATCCAGCGAGACTATCGCTTAGGAGTTTGGGAGTGTTTCTCCAAATATTACGTCGGCAAATAACAATGACGTAAACATAACGGCGACGTGTGAGCGGTGTCAGCGGTGTCACGTGTACTGCACTTCCGGATGTCTGAAGTACGACGCCACCTTCTCCGGCAGGTCGCGGAGAGTCTCCATGAACTCGTTCACTTTTCCGCACAGCTCCGCCATCGACTTCGGATAGCCGCTCTTG
>JBOFFD010000843.1:0-1777 GCA_051648425.1 Planctomycetia bacterium | reverse complement strand
AAGAACGGCAAGGCGGTCATTCTGCTGGCCGAAGGCCGGCTGGTGAACCTCGGCTGCGCCAACGGGCACCCGTCGTTCGTGATGTCGAACTCGTTCTGCAACCAGGTGCTGGCGCAGCTCGAGCTGTGGAACAACGCCGACAAGTACGACGTGGCCGTGCATCGGCTGCCGAAGAAACTCGACGAAGAAGTGGCCCGCCTGCACCTCGACCACCTGGGCGTGAAGCTGACGAAGCTGAACGCCGATCAGGCCGAGTACTTGGGCGTGTCGGTCGAAGGCCCGTTCAAGCCGGAACACTACCGGTATTGATTCGAGCGGCCGGCGACGGCGGCTCAATGTAGAAGAAAACTCACGACGGGCCGGCGGAAGAAGCCGGCCTGTTTCGTTTCTTGACCCGGTGGAAAACCGGCCGATTCCCCGCATAAAGACGCGAACCGCTTTGCTGGACCGCCCGAAGTCCGCCTTTCCCACCGCGAGGACCGCGATGCTGATTTTCGATGCTCATCTCGACATTTCCTGGAACGCCATCGACTGGAAGCGCGATCTCGAAAAGACCGTGCCGGAAATCCGCGAATCGGAAAGCGGCCAGTCGGAGCTGGGACGCGCGACCAACACCGTCTGTTATCCGGAAATGCGGCAGGGGAACATCGGCGTCTGCGTCGCCACGGTGTTGGCCCGCCTGCAACGGCCGGGGAACCCGCAGTTCGGGTATGCGACGCCCGCGGCCTGCTACGCCGTCGCCCAAGGCCAGTTCGCCTACTACCGCGCCCGCTGCCGCGAAGGCAAGATGCGGATGCTGACGACGAAGGCGGAACTGGCCGATCACGTCGGGGCGTGGAATCGCGACCCGGCGCACACGCCGTTCGGCTTCATCTTGAGCATGGAAGGCGCCGACCCGGTTCTGGATCCCGACAACATCTTCGACTGGTGGAACGACGGGCTGCGGGCCGTCGGCCTCACGCACTACGGCTTCAACCGCTACGGCGGCGGGACGAAGTCGGAGGAAGGGTTGACGCCCGACGCCTACCCGCTGCTGAAGAACATCGAATCGCTGAAGATGGTGCTGGACCTCACGCACCTTTCCGACAAGGCGTTCTTCCAAGCGGCCGACGCCTTCGGCGGCCGGGTGCTGGCCAGCCACCAGAACTCGCGGAAGTACGTCGACGACCAACGGCAGTTCAGCGACGAACAGCTCAAGATCGTGATTGAAAGGGATGGAGTGGTCGGCGCGGCGCTCGACGCCTGGATGCTGCAACCGAACTGGATTCGCGGCGAATCGAAGCCGACAGTGACCATGGAACGGGTGGTCGACAACATCGACCACGTTTGCCAGTTGGCGGGGCACGCGCGGGCGGCGGCGATCGGCAGCGACCTCGACGGCGGCTACGGCACCGAGCAGACGCCGGCCGACCTCGATACCATCGCCGACCTGCAAAAGATTCCGCCGCTGCTGGAGAAGCGGGGCTACTCGGCCGCCGACGTGGCGGGGATCATGCACGGCAACTGGCTGCGGCTGTTCGGCGAAACGCTGCCGGACTAACGCCGGCCGCACGGGCGGCGCTTCGACCGGCGTCGCGCGAAACTTGAATGAAATCCTCTTCCAACGCCTCGGACCGCCGGCTATAGCCCGCGATGGATGCCGAGAGGCCCGGGTTGGAGAGAGGACGACACCTTGCGATCGCGTTGGCGCATCCGGCACAAGTTCGCCGCCGGTCTAGCCCTGGTGTTGGGAATGACGGCCATTCTGTCGGCCGGGTCGTTCTACGGCCTCTATTCC
>JBOFFD010000842.1:0-1930 GCA_051648425.1 Planctomycetia bacterium | reverse complement strand
GGATTGCTTCCCAAGTAAACGCTACGAAGCGAAGCGGGATTCCCTTCCACGCGAAGACCCCCGTCCCAGGAGCCGTCGGCCACTATGGAACTGAACGCGAAGATTCCGCCCGGACCGATCGACCAGAAATGGAACACGTTCAAGAAGACCGTCAAACTGGTCAACCCGGCGAATAAGAAGAAGTACCACGTGCTGGTCGTCGGCACCGGCCTGGCCGGCGCGTCGGCCGCCGCCACCTTGGCCGAACTCGGCTACAAGGTATCGGCCTTCTGCTTCCACGACAGCCCCCGCCGCGCTCACAGCATCGCCGCTCAGGGGGGCATCAACGCCGCCAAAAATTACGCAAACGACGGCGACAGCGTCTACCGCCTCTTCTACGACACCGTGAAGGGCGGCGACTTCCGCAGCCGCGAGGCCAACGTCCACCGCCTCGCGGAAGTCTCCACCGCCATCATCGACCAGTGCGTCGCCCAAGGCGTGCCGTTCGCCCGCGAGTACGGCGGTCTGCTCACCAACCGTTCCTTCGGCGGCGCGCAGGTCTCCCGCACCTTCTACGCCCGCGGTCAGACCGGCCAACAGTTGCTGCTCGGCGCCTACTCGGCCCTTAGTCGACAGATTTCGACCGGCGCGGTGAAGATGTACCCGCGAACTGAAATGCTCGACGTCGTCCTGGTCGACGGCAAAGCCCGCGGCATCGTCGTCCGCGACTTGGTCACCGGCAAAGTCCATTCGTTCGCCGGCGACGCCGTCGTACTGGCCACCGGCGGCTACGGCAACGTCTTCTTCCTCTCCACCAACGCCAAGAACTGCAACGTCACCGCCACGTTCCGCGCCTATAAACGCGGCGCCGGCTTCGCCAACCCCTGCTTCACGCAAATCCACCCGACGTGCATTCCGGTTTCCGGAGACCATCAGTCCAAGCTGACGCTGATGTCTGAATCGCTTCGCAACGACGGCCGGGTCTGGGTGCCGTCGCAGCCCGGCGACAAACGCTCGCCCGACGCCGTTCCCGAAGCCGAACGCGACTACATCTTAGAGCGGAAGTATCCCGCCTTCGGCAACCTCGCCCCGCGCGACATCTCCAGCCGCGCCGCCAAGGAAGCGTGCGACGCCGGTCGCGGCGTCGGCCCCGGCGGCCTGGGCGTCTATCTCGACTTCCGCGACTCGATCGCCCGGTTGGGCAAGTCGACCATCGAAGGTCGGTACGGCAACCTCTTCGAGATGTACGAACGGATCACCGGCGAAGACCCGTACCGCTTCCCGATGCGAATCTACCCGGCGGTTCATTACACGATGGGCGGGTTGTGGGTCGACTACAGCCTGATGACCAACATCCCCGGCCTCTTCTCCATCGGCGAAGCCAACTTCTCCGACCACGGAGCCAACCGCCTCGGCGCCAGCGCCCTCATGCAGGGTTTGGCCGACGGCTACTTCGTGCTGCCTTACACCATCGGCGGCTTCTTGGCGGAACAAAAGCCCGGCGGCGTCGACGTCGACCATCCCGCGTTCCGAGCGGTCGAAACCGAAGTGAAAGCCGGCGTCGACCGTCTCTTGGCGGTCAAGGGGAAGCGCACCGTCGACTCCTTCCACCGCGAACTGGGCAAACTCGTCTGGGACAAGTGCGGCATGGAACGGAATGAAGCCGGTCTTCAATTCGCCATCGATAAGATCGCCGGCATCCGTGAGGAATTCCATCGCAACGTGAACGTCACCGGCTCGGCCGGCGAACTGAACAGCGCGTTGGAGAAGGCCGGCCGGGTCGCCGACTTCATCGACTTCGCCGACATGATGTGCCGCGACGCCCTCGAACGCGACGAATCGTGCGGCGCCCATTTCCGCTCGGAACACCAAACCGCGGACGGCGAGGCCGACCGCGACGACGAAAACTACAGCCGCGTCAGCGTCTGGGAATATGCCGGCGACGGCGTCG
>JBOFFD010000841.1:0-1575 GCA_051648425.1 Planctomycetia bacterium | reverse complement strand
CGTGGTCGAGGATTTGCACTTCGATGCCGCCGGGCGGCAGTTGGCCCGGCTTCAAACCGGTGAGCGCTTCCTTCGTCGCCCACAGGAAGACGCCCGAATTGCCGGCCGACTTCAAGTGCCGCCATTCGACGACCAACTCGAGGTTCTTGTAGGTCTTCGTCGACTGCGTCACGCCGACGGGCGTGCCCTTGCAGACGATGAGGCCGTCCTCTTTGAAAGTCCAGGTGTCGGGGTCGCCGTTCACGGTGGCGAAGTCTTTCTCGCCAAGCTCGACCCAGCCGGGGCCGACGCCGTCGATGAACGCCTTCGGCGGCGCGGGTTCGGCGGCGGCCGGGGTCGCTGGCGGCAGCACGGCCAAGGCGAGGCAAACGCCCGTCGTCAGGCAGGCTCGAATCATGCGCCAGATCCTTCCAGATGGTCGGTGAAGAGGGTGCGCGAAGAAAAATCGGCGGTTCCCTCGGCATGATACCGGTTGGCGGGCCGGCGGAAAGCCAACGGGCGATTCCTTCCGGCACAATCGGAACTTCGCCTGCATTCCGCACTCTTCCTAAGTCTCCGTTATCCAGACGGTTCCCTGCACCGGCTCTCTTCCGCTCCCTTCCGATATTCCGCAACTTCGGCAACTTTGCTGCGATCTGTCGAAGTAGAACCACCGATTTTGACGATGACCCATCTGCAAAGGGTAGCGCGACGTCGGGAAAAGCCTGACGGAGCGCGGTCTCCACAAGACAACGATGTACCAAGGGTCAGATCGATGTCGACTATCCAACGAACGAGGTGGCGGGCGCTGCTGCTGCTGGCGGCGTCGTGCGTCCTGCCCACGACCGGTTGTCAGAGCATGTTGTCGTCGTGCGGCACCTGCGGCGTCGCCGGCGCCTTGGGCCACGGCGGCGGCAACCACGACCGCTTGTTGTTCAAGAGTTGCGGAGTTCCCGGACTCTGCGAGGCCAAGCCGGCCTGCCCTGAATTCCTTGATCCGCACGTACCCCGCGAACTGACCAAAGTCAGTCATCCGCCGTACGTCGTCGAACCGCCCGACGTCCTGCTGGTGCAGGTGGTCAAAAGCGTTCGGCTGCCCAACGATCCGTTGGGAGCGCTCGACGCCCTCTTGATCCAAGTCAACCGCGGGCTGCCGATCGACGCCCAGGACGACGAGGTGACGCGGCAGTTCAAGCGCATCAACGGCGTCTACCGCGTGCAGGCGGAAGGCACGATCAACCTCGGCCCCGAGTACGGCTCGGTGATGGTCAAGGGCTTCACGCTGTCGCAGGCCCGTGATGCGTTGGTCAAGCAGTTGCAGACCAAGCTGAAGGGCGAAGTCACGGTGACGGTCACGCGGGACGCGCTGACCGAACAGCCGGTGGCGGGCGCCTTCGCGGTGCGGCAGGACGGCACGCTGCCCCTGGGCATCTACGGCAGTGTGTATGTCAGCGGGCTGACGCTGTCGGAAACGCAGCAACACATCGCCGACCACTTGGCGCAGTACATGCTCGACCCGGAGGTCACGGTCGACATCCTGCTGCCGAACAGCAAGGTGTACTACGTGATCGCGGACGGCGGCGGCTTCGGCCAGCA
>JBOFFD010000840.1:0-2122 GCA_051648425.1 Planctomycetia bacterium | reverse complement strand
TGCGCCAAGCCATCGCCGACGCGCCGACCGGTTCGACGCTGACCTTGACCGGATCGAACTACGCCGTGGCCCCGACGTTCGGCGACGCGGAACAGCCGATCGGCCTGACGATCGCCCACAAGGAACTGGAAATCCGCGGCAAGCCGGACGCGCCGCCGCCGCGCATCGTATTCGAGACCACGGCGGAAATCGGCGACGCGCTCTTGGAAATCAACCGCGAGGCGTCGCTGGCGCTGTTCACGGTGATGAACGGCCGGTTGTCGTTGGAACGACTTCGCGTCACGCTGAAAAGCTCGAGCAACGACACCGCGCCGCTGCGGGCGGTGGTGTTGGAAGGCGGCGAGGTTCGGGTGCGGGGCTGTTGGCTGGAG
This sequence comes from Planctomycetia bacterium, assembly GCA_051648425.1. GTDB lineage: Bacteria > Planctomycetota > Planctomycetia > Kolteriales > Kolteriaceae > JBOFFD01. Next base: position 1,751 of record JBOFFD010000840.1, on the reverse strand, counting down.
ACCGACGGTCCACCGCCGCTGCGGGGGTCGGCGGCGATCGCGGCGGGGCACCGGCTGTCGACCGGCGCCAACTCGGTCCACGTCGAGCGCACGCTGTTCACCGGCGGCACCAACGCCCTGCGGATCGAGCGGTACCCGACGACGACTTCGGTGTCGCGCGTCGTCGTCCGCCACTGCTTCGTCCAGCCGATGGATTCGGCGTTCGACTTCGTCGACAAAGGTCCGCTGGACGTGGTCGTCGACCGCGTGTCGCTGCTCGCCGGCCGAGGTCCCGTCTTCAAGTTCAGCGAAGCCGCCGACGCCAAGTGCCAAGTCGCCGGCACGATCGTATCGCGGTCGCCGGCGGAACGGTCGCGGGCGCTGGTGGCGGTCGAACTGCTGCCCGGCGCGTCGAAGACGAAGGAAGTCGGTTGGTTCGAGAGCCGAGGGAATTTCCTGCACGGCTTCGCCGACGACGGCCTGATGAGCGTGGCGGAACAGCCGGTGCTGCTGGCGCCGACGGCGCTGGTGGAGTACGGCTTCCTCGACAAAGGTTCGACGATCCTGCCCGCCGACCGGCTGCGGCTGTGGGCGGCCGACGATCCGTTTCAACCGACGCCCGCGGGCGGCTCGCCGATCAACGTCTTCCAGTTCGCCCCGCAGGCGCTGGCCGCCCTGCCGCGCGGCGCCGACGGCGACTTCGTCGGCGGCGGCCCGGCCGGGCCGTTCGGTCCATTGCGACCGCCCGCCCCCCCGCCGACCGCGCCGTCGCCCGCCGACGCCGTCGAACCGAAGAGCGCGACGCCGCCCGCCCCCGACGGTTCCGCCGCCACGCCGTTCCGCGTCGAGCCCGACGCCGTCGACGGCCGTCGGCCCGGCGTCTTTTCGCGTTTGTCGCTCGCACTGGCCGCCATCGCCGAGACGCCGGGGCCGCATGTCGTCGAACTGCGCACCAACGGCTCGCTCGTCGAAAGCAAGTTGCGCATCGACCGCAAGGACGTCACCGTTCGCGCCGCCGACGGCTTCCGCCCCACCGTTCGTTTGGCGGAAGGAAGCTCGTTCCTGTTTGAAACGGCCGCCGGCTCTCGTTTGCGGGTGATCGGCCTAACGCTGGAGGTCGACGGCCCGGCGACCGGTTCTCCCGCCGCCGTCTTCGACGTCGAACCCGGCGGCGCCGTCGAACTGGCGGCGGTCGCCGTCGCGGGGGGTCGCACCATCGACACCGGCGAACTGGCCGTCTTCCGCGTCCGACCGCCGGCCCGCTCGTCGGCCGGTTCCGCCATGCCGGTCATGCAAGACCGCCCGGCGACCGAATTGACCGCCCGTTTGTGCGAGTTCCGTCTCAACGGCTCGCTGTTTTCCGCGCCGCCCGCCGCCGCCTGGACGCTGAAGGTCGGCGAGTCGCTCGTCGTCGCGCGGAAGGCGCCCACCCTGCGCATCGAAGGCGAGGGCGGCGCGGTCGACGCCGGCGTCAACCGGTTCGTCGTGGAAGACAGCACCTTCGTCGTCGACGGACCGCTGGTGGCGCTGGCCGCGACCGGCGCCGCCGCCGACCCGCCGCGCAACGTGGAGGTGGAGTCGAACCGCTGCGCCGTCTTAAGTCTCGACGCCAACCCGATGACCCGATCGACCGGTCGGCACTCCGCGCTGTTCCAACGCGATTCGATCCGCTGGAAGGGGTCGAACAACTTCCTGGCCGGCTTCAACGTCTTGTTCGACTACACCGGCGACGGCGCCGACGGCTCGTTCCGCGTGCCTTTGAGTCGCGAGGC
>JBOFFD010000839.1:0-6467 GCA_051648425.1 Planctomycetia bacterium | reverse complement strand
GTTCTTCACGACCAAAGCGGCCGGTAAGGGAACGGGCCTGGGTCTGGCCACCGTCTACAACATCGTCCGCCAATGGGGCGGTCGAATCCGCGCCGAAAACCGCCCCGGCGACGGCGTCACCTTCGTCGTCCTGCTGCCCGTCGACTCGGCCGCGGAAGTCGAAGCCGCCGCTGGTCCCGTCCGACCGCCGTCGACGACCGGCACCGAAACGATTCTACTCGTCGAGGACGACCCCTGCGTGCGGGCGGTGGCGGCGCAGTCGCTGCGCAGCCGGGGCTACACCGTCGTGGAAGCAATCGACGGCCGCGCGGGCCTCGACCTGCTCGAAGATGGGTCGTCGAACTTCGACCTGTTGCTGACCGACGTCGTCATGCCTCGGATGACCGGCGTCGAATTGGCCGCGGCCTCCGCGAGTCTGCACCCCTCGTTGAAAATGTTGTTCGTTTCCGGTTACGCCGACGATGAACTCACCGGCTGGGGCGTGCTGGCGACGACCGCCGAGTTCCTCCACAAACCGTTCACCCCGGCCGGCCTCGCCGCCAAAGTCCGCGAGGTGTTGGATCAACGTCCGCCCAACGGCTGAGACTGGCCGGCCGACGCCCCATCGCTAAGACGGTGATAGTTACATGACGCAGTCGCGCCGCCACCAAGGAGCCGTTGAATGTCGAACGCCGGAACCGCTGCTTCACAGGACGATGCGTCCGCCAAGGCGGCCAAACAGATCGTTTGGTCTCTTCGCAGCCAAGGCCTGAACAAATCCGGCCAACTGATCGTCGTCGGCAGTGTCTTGAGCCTCCTCTCGGCAAGCCTCGGCGCCGACCTGCTCGCCCGCGGGATAACCTGGCTCGATGAGAATTTCTACATCAAGCGCATGTTCAACGGACAATCCTTCGTGATTCAACCGAAAATCGTGCTCTTCCCGTACTGAACTTCTCTGCACAGTATGCACGTCGCTGATCGGCGGGTTCATGGGACGCTTTGCCCAAAGACGGCGGCGCACTAGAATTGCCTCCTTAAGCAAACGCGCCGTCGCATAAGGTGGGACTTCACATGCGGACCAATCGTCTTAGAGCGGCGGCGGCGATCGGCTTCCTCGGATTCGTCTGCGGGAGCGTTGCGGCCGCCGAGGAAACGGCGGCTTGGCGGGAGACCGGTTTTCTGGCCGCGCCGGAAGCCGGCCAGGCGGCGGCGGCCGCCGGTGATTTCGTCTACGCGATCACGAACGACCGAGTGGCGAAGTACAACCGCCGCACCGGTGTAAGAACCGCGGTCAGCGTCGGGCCGGCCGAACATCTCAACAGCGGCTACTTCCACGACGGGCGACTTTACCTCGCCCACTCGAACTTTCCTAAGACGCCGGAACAAAGTGAAATCTTCGTCCTCGACGTCGAAACCATGCGGCTCGCGCCGTTCCACGACTTCGGGGACGCCGCCGGCACAGGCAGTTTAACGTGGGCGCTCGTCCACGACGGCTGCTGGTGGTGCAACTTCGCCAAGTACGGCGCCGACAACCACCGGACGACGTTGATTAAGTTCGACGCCGATTGGAAGGAAATGAAACGGTGGAACTATCCGCCGGAGATGATCGAACGGATGGCCGCGCACAGCGTCTCCGGCGGCGTCTTCCGCGACGGTTTTCTGCTAGTCACCGACCATGACGACCGGTTCGTTTACAAACTGCGCGTACCCGCCGAGGGAGCCGTCCTCGAATTCCTCGAAGATCAACGGGCGCCGTTCACCGGGCAGGGTTTCGCGGCCGATCCGGCGACGGGCGGCCTCGTCGGCATCGATCGACCCGCGAAGCGAATCTTATTCGCGGAACCCACCACCAGCGACGGGCCGAAGAAATGACGGCGGCGGAAATCATTGAACGGCTGCGACTGACTCCACTGCCCGGTGAAGGCGGGTTCTTTCGGGAAACCTACCGGTCGGTGGAAACCATCAAAGTAAACGGTTCCGTAAGAAGCTGCGGTACGGCGATCTATTACCTGCTGACGGCCGACACTTATTCCGCGTTGCACCGGCTGCGGCATCCGGAGGTGTACTACTTCCAACTCGGTTCGCCGGTGGAGCAGTTCCTACTCACCGACGCCGGCCGGCTGGATCGGTTCGTCTTGGGGACGGACTTAGAGCACGGACAAACCTTGCAGAGCGTGGTGCCCGCCGAGGTCTGGCAGGGGTCTCGGCTGGCCCCGGGCGGCGACTGGGCGCTGCTTGGGACTTCGATGGCGCCGGGATTCGACTTTTCAGACTGCCTGTTGGCCGACGAATCGCTGCTGAAACGGCACGTCGAACATGCCGCCGCGCTGCGCGGGCTGCTTCCCGTTCGGTGACGGCGCGAGGCGTTACACCGACTTCGTCTTCACCGGTTTGTGCGACGCCACGCCATTACTGGACGAAGCGCCGACATGGTCGGTTTCGCTGGCGTTGGCTTTCGTCAGCACTTCGACGAACTTCAGCGCGGCGACGGACAACGGCTTCCCCTTGCGGTGGACGATGCCCACCGGACGAACCAGGCCGGCGTCTTTGATCGGAATGCTGCGCAGGACGCCGTTCAACACCGAATCGCGCACCGTCGCCTGCGGCAGAATGCTGACGCCGGCGCCGATTTCGACGGCCTGCTTCATTGTCTCGATGTTGTCGAATTCCATCGTGATTTGCACGTCGACCTTGGCTTTATTGAGCGCCGCGTCGACGCGCTTGCGAATGACCAAGTCGCGGTCGAACGCAATGAAATGCTCGCCGCGCAGGTCTTCCAACTTCACGGAGTCGTGGTCGGCCAACGCGTGGTTGACCGGGCAGACGAGGGCCATTTCCTCTTCCTTCCACGGCGTGACGGCGAGCTCGCGCGTTTCCCGCGGATAGGATACCAAGCCCAGCGTCGCTTCGCCTTGCAGCACGGCGTTGACGACGAGGTTGGGACGGAGGTACTGCAAACGGACGCTGGCCTTCGGGTACAGTTCCATGTAGCGTCGGATGGCGGCGCTTTGATACAGCCCGACCGAGTAGATCGACGCGACGTGGACGGCGCCGACGACTTCATTGTTGAGGTCGCGCATCTGAACGATGGCTTGGTCGAGCCGTTCGAGAATGTCGCGGCAGCAGGCGAAGAATTCGTCGCCGGCGGCCGTCAACTGGGGCGGCCGGTGGCTGCGGTCGACGAGCCGCTGCCCTAATTCTTCTTCCAAATGCTGCACCGCCTGGCTGGCGGCCGACTGTGTGATTTGAATGTGCGAAGCCGCCCGGCTGAAGCTACGCTGCCTGGCCACTTCGCAGAAAACGCGCAGTGCTTGAATGTTCATGTGGGATCGTTCGCGCCCGCAGAGCGACGTTCCACCGCCGATCGTCTCCTCGCGGCGAGGAGGGGCCGAAGTGGTCGTCCGGTTGAAAATTAGCAAATCGCTGCCGCACCTATCACCTTTGTTAATACGACTTCATGGAACCATGACGAGGCGCGGCCAAACGATTTCTTCGGATTCACTGACTTCCCGCCGCGGGAATCAGGTATCGACGATCTTCCCCGCGGCGCAGCGGGTTTCCGTGAGTTCAATGGCGCGCAGCAGGCCCTTCGCTTTGTTCAGCGTTTCCTCGTACTCCGCCGAGGGGACGCTGTCGTAGACGATGCCGGCGCCCGCCTGCACGTAAGCCATGTCGCCGACCATCACCAACGTCCGCAACGCGATGCAGGTGTCCATGTTGCTGGTGAAGTCGACGTAGCCAATGGCGCCGGCGTAGGGGCCGCGGCGGTGCGGCTCCAGTTCGTCGATCACCTGCATCGCCCGCACCTTGGGCGCCCCGCTGACGGTGCCCGCGGGCAGGCAGGCGCGGAGCGCGTCGAGCGGCGTCAAGCCGGGCCGCAGGTCGCCGCAGACGTTGCTGGTGATGTGCATGACGTGGCTGTACCGTTCCACCGTCATGACGTCCGACAGCCGAACCGACTGGAATTCCGCCACCCGGCCGACGTCGTTTCGGCCCAAGTCGACCAGCATGATATGCTCGGCCCGTTCCTTCGGGTCGGCCAGCAACTCGGCGGCAAGCCGTTCGTCGTCGGCCCCGGTCGCGCCGCGCGGCCGGGTGCCCGCCAACGGTCGGGTCGTCACCACGCCGTTCTCGACGCGGACCATGATCTCGGGGCTGCTGGCCACCAGACAGGCCGAGGGCGTCCGCATGTAGACCATGAACGGGCTGGGGTTGACCACGCGGAGGGTGCGATAGATCTCGAACGGCGCCACCGGCGTCCGCGTGGAAAAACGCTGGCTGAGGACGATCTGAAAGAAGTCGCCCGCCCGAATGTACTCCAGGCATTTGCGGACGGCGCCTTCGTACTCGTCGCGCGTCATGTTCGACGCGACCTGCTTCGTCAAGGCGCCGGCGACGACGATGTCGGCCGGTTTCAAATCGTCGGTCTTCGCCGAGAGGACCGTCACCAACTCGTCGACCACCGCCGCCGCCGCGTCGTACGCTTGGCGCTGCACCGGCTCGGCGGCGTCGGCGGGCAAGTGCGCTAGCGCGACGACGTGGATCAGCTTAGAGATGTGGTCGAACAGCACCATGCGGTCGTAGAAGCCGAACCAGACGTCGGGCAGGCCGCGATCGTCGGTCGGGGCGTTCGGCAGTTTCTCCATGTAGCGGACGGAGTCGTAGCCGGCGTAGCCGACCGCGCCGCCGGTGAAGCGCGGTAGGCCGGGAAGATGCGGGGCGCGGAAGTCGCGCAGCAGCCGGTCGAGTTCCGCCAGCGGGTCGGGGCAATCGAAGGCCCGAAGTTCGTAACCGCGGGCGGCGACCGCCGGCGGCATTTCCGCGCCGGGCGGCGACCGCAGCTCGGCCTTCGTTCCGTGGGCGAAGAACTCCAGGAACGGCTTACGTCCGAGGAAGCTGTACCGCCCCACCCGTTCGCCGCCGATCACGCTCTCGAAAAGAAACGCCCCGTCGTCGTCCCCCAAGCGGGCGAAGGCGGTGACCGGCGTCAACGTGTCGCTGAGGAGGGTGCGGTGGACGGGCACCACGGTGCAACCGGCGGCCACGCGGCGGAACTCGCCGAACTCGGGTTGATGAGCGGACATCGACAAGCCTCGGGATGGAAGGTGGACGGCCGACTGTTTCATTGCACGGGCGAAGGAGGCCGACGGTCCGCGTCCGGTTCGGCCCCGGCGGCGGAAATCGGCCCGCCTCCGTCTATTTCGACGGCGCGATCCGTCCGTCCATCGGGCTGGAGGCGTTCGCGTAGAGCTTTTTCGGTATCCGGCCAGCGCGGAACGCCAACCGCCCGGCGCGGCAGCCGTGATTCATCGCGTGGGCCATCCGCAACGGATCGACGGCGTGCGCGATGGCGGTGTTCAGAAGAACGCCCGCGCAACCCAATTCCATCGCCACCGCCACGTCGCTGGCAGTGCCCACGCCGGCGTCGCAAATGATCGGCACGGTCGCTTCTTCCAAAATGATCCGCAGATTGTTCGGGTTTAGCAACCCCTGGCCGCTGCCGATCGGACTGCCCGCCGGCATCACCGACGCCGCGCCCGCCGCCGCCAGCCGTCGCGCCATGATCGGGTCGTCCGACGTGTAGCACAGCACGACGAACCCTTCCTTCACCAGCAGTTCGCACGCCCGCAGCGTCTCCACCGGATCGGGCAGAAGGGTCTTCTCGTCGGCCAGCACTTCCAGTTTGACGAGGTCGGTCTGCAACACCTCGCGGGAAAGGCGGGCGTAGCGGACGGCGTCCTCTCCGGTGTAGCAGCCGGCGGTGTTGGGCAGAATCGTGTACTTCGAGCGGTCGATGTAGTCGAGCAGCGACTCCTTGCTCTTGTCGGCGAGGTTCACCCGGCGGACGGCCACCGTGATGCAATCGGAGCCGCTGGCTTCCAGGCAGTCGCGCATCAAGCCGAACGTGGCGTATTTGCCGGTGCCGACGAACAGCCGACTGCGAAACGTGTGACCGCCGACGACCAACGGTTCGTCCGCGACGCCCGCCGGTTCGGATTCCGGCGAACCGCCGCCGACCAGCGTGACGACCTCCAACCGGTCGCCCGCCGCGAGTTCGCAATCGGCGAACCGACCGCGGGGGACGATGGCGAGGTTCCGTTCGACGGCGACTTGATCGAGCCGAAGACCCATTTCCGTCAGCAGCGCCGCGAGCGTCGACCGGTCGGCGACCTCTTTCGATTCTCCATTGACGACGATGGTCACAACGACGATTCCTCCGCACCCGCGCCCCAACCGCAACGGGGCGCCCGCGCGAACGAGCGAACGTCCGCACCGACCAAATGGTATGGAAAAGACTTGGAAGCGGCGCGACCGCCGGCGGGCTGCGTCTCCGTCAGAGCCCGAAGCGTCAGCGAAGGTCCGAACGGGGCGACGTGCTGCGACGAATCCGGATTCCGGGCTGTTCGGTTGTCGCGTCCGGACCTTCGCTCACGCTTCGGGCTCTGACGGAGACGCGAGAAGGGCGGCGCAACAATACAACTTGTTGG
>JBOFFD010000838.1:0-2414 GCA_051648425.1 Planctomycetia bacterium | reverse complement strand
TCGAAGAAACCAAGGCCCAAACGGCGAACGGATCTTACACCAACGGCGTGAACGGCTCGAACGGGCAGGGGTCGCCGTACAAGGTGATCGGCACCCGTCCGATCCGTCCCGACGGGGCCGACAAGGTCACCGGCCGCGCCCTCTACGCGAACGACGTCTCCATGACCGGCATGGTCTACGGCAAGATTCTTCGCAGCCCGCACGCGCACGCCAAACTGAAAGCGATCGACGCCTCGGCGGCGCTGAAACTTCCGGGCGTGTTGGCGGTCTGCACCCGCGACGACTTCCACCCGCTGCCCGACCGCATCGCGGAACTCGGCGAAGGGGCGGCCAACATGGCGCACCTGACGCAGAACTGCATGGCGCGCGAAAAGGTGTTCTACAAGGGGCACCCGGTGGCCGCCGTCGCCGCCACCTCGCCCCACCTCGCGGAAGAAGCGCTGAAGCTGATTAAGATCGACTACGAACCGCTGCCGGCGGTGACGTGGGTGATGGACGCCTTGAAGCCCGACGCCCCCATCCTGCACGACGATCTGAAACTGAAGCTCGACGGTACGAAGGGCGCCGCGCCGAGCAACATCGCCAACCATCTGAAGTTCGAGTTGGGCGACCTGGATAAAGGCTTCGCCGAGGCCGACGTCGTCGTGGAACGCGAGTTCCGCACCGCCAGCGTTCACCAGGGGTACATCGAACCGCACGCCTGCGTGGCGCTGTGGAACAACGACGGCTCGCTGAAGATTTGGGCGTCGACGCAGGGCGCGTTCACCTGTCGGCAGCAGACGGCGGAAATCTTGGAACTGCCGGTCTCGAAGGTGACGGTCGTTCCGTGTGAGATCGGCGGCGGGTTCGGCGGCAAGATCACCGTCTACCTTGAACCGGTCGCCGCGATGCTGAGCAAAAAGAGCGGCCGGCCGGTTAAGATCTCCATGAGCCGGGCCGACGTCTTCGAGTCGACCGGGCCGTCGCCCGGTTCGTTCCTGCGGGTGAAGATGGGCGCGACCAAAGCCGGTCGTCTTACCGCCGCCTACGCCTTCATGGCCTACGATTCCGGCGCCTTCCCCGCCAACATCTACGGCATGGGCTGCACCTGCATGTTCTCGGCCTACGACGTCCCCAACGCCCGCATCGACGGCGTCGAAGTGTGCAACAACAAACCGCGCACCGCCGCCTACCGCGCCCCTGGCTCGACCAACGCCATGTTCGCCTCGGAAATGGTCGTCGACGAAATCGCCCGCAAGCTCGGCGCCGACCCGATCGACTTCCGCCTGAAGAACGCCGCTCGCGAAGGCACGCGCCGCGTCGACGGCCCCGCCTATCCGCGCATCGGCCTCGTCGAAACGCTGGAGGCGGCCAAGAACCATCCGCATTGGTCGGCGCCGTTGGAAGGTAAGAACCGCGGCCGAGGCGTGGCGGTCGGTTTCTGGATGAACGCCGGCCTGAAATCGGCGGTGTCGGCCGCCGTCAACGCCGACGGCACCGTCAACTTGGTCGAAGGCTCGACCGACATCGGCGGCAGCCGCGCGAGCATGGCCATGATGATGGCCGAGACCCTCGGCCTCCGCGCCGAAGACGTCTTGCCGAAGATCGCCGACACCGACGGCGTCGGTTACACCGACATCACCGGCGGCAGCCGCACCACCTATGCCACCGGCATGGCAGTGTACGAAGCGGGGTTGGCGGTTCGCCGCACGATGGCCGCCCGCGCCGCCCAGCTTTGGGAAGTGCCGCCGGCCGACGTGACGGTGGACGACGGCGTCTACCGCTGCGGCGACCGCTCGCTCACCTTCAAGGAACTGGCCGGCAAACTGCACGTGACGGGCGGCCCGGTGGTGGAGTCGGCGTCGGTCGACGCCCACGGCGCCGCCGGCGCCTTCGCCACTCACATTTGCGATTTGGAGGTCGACCCCGAAACCGGTAAGACCCGCATCCTGCGTTACACCGCGATTCAAGACTGCGGCCGGGCCATCCACCCCAGCTACGTCGAAGGTCAGATTCAAGGCGGGGTCGTTCAGGGAATCGGCTGGGCGCTGAATGAAGAATACGTGTTCGACGACGCGGGTAAGATGCGGAACGCCAGCTACCTCGACTACCGCATGCCGACGGCCTACGACCTGCCGCTCATTGAAGCCGTCATCGTCGAGGTGCCGAATCCGAAGCACCCGTTCGGCGTGCGGGGCGTCGGCGAGGTGCCGATCGTCCCGCCGCCCGCCGCCATCGGCGCCGCGATCGTGCGGGCGGTGGGCGTTCAGATGACCGAACTGCCGATGTCGCCGCCGCGCGTCTGGGCGAAAATGAACGAAGCGAAAAACTAAGACGCCCGCCCGATCGTCTTGTCCGGGGCCGCCTCTTTTTAGCCGGGGTGGTCCGCCGCCCCGCGTCCGTCGGTGTCGGATGGCGTTGCAGGACGCGGGGCG
>JBOFFD010000837.1:0-2350 GCA_051648425.1 Planctomycetia bacterium | reverse complement strand
CCGTCGACCGTCAGCGTCAGGCCTCGGGCGAGGATGGGGGCGGCGACGGTTTCGTACTGGCGGACGGCCGCTTCCGGGTCGATCGCGGTCGTCCCCGGGTCGGTCCACTCGGCCAACTGCCGCACCATCGTCAGTTCGCCGATCTGCAAGTCGTAGTCGATTTCAACGGCGTCGGCCGTGACGCGCAGCACAACGCCGCGGTCGAGCTTGCCTTCCCCCAACGGATGCGCGTGGGCGGCGGTCGCTAGGAGGACGGCGACCGTCCAAGCGGTCCAAAGCGGGGTCGCCATTCGAGAATCCTTTCCCGCAAAGCCGCTTCGGTCGATTCGGGATTTTCCCGGAGCCGAGCCGGCGTCGGATGCGTACTCCAATTATCGCCGACCGGGGGCGGCGGTCCAGAAAACTCGACCGCGGGCGAAGACCCGCCCCTCCCCGACGAGGACGACGGCGGACCGCATGAATCCCGATGAATACGCAAAACTCGACGCCGTCGAACGAGACCACTGGTTCTACCGGGGCAAACGCCGGCTGGTGCGACGCTGGATCGAACGGACGACGGCCGCGCCGGCGGAAGCGGACGAAAGGCCCCGTCTGCTGGACGTCGGCGCCGGCACCGGGCGGTTCGCCGCCGAGATGGCCGACCGTTTCCGCGTGGTGGCGGTCGACGACCACGCCGAATCGGCGGCGCTGGCGGCGCGCCGACCGAACGTCACCTTTCTGAAGGCCGACAGCGGCCGACTGCCGTTCGCCGACGGCGCCTTCGACGTCGCCACCGCGCTGGACGTGCTGGAACACCTCGACGACGACCTGGGCGCTTTGCGCGAGATGGCCCGCGTCGTCAAACCGAGCGGCGTGGTCGTCGTCACCGTACCGGCCTTCCGTCTATTATGGAGCCGGTGGGACGTCGTACTGCACCATCGGCGGCGCTACCACTGGCATGAAGTGATGAAGCTCGCCCGCCGGGCCGATCTCGAGGTGGTCGACTGCCGGTACGTGAATTCGGCCGTCTTCCTGCCGATCGTGGCCTACCGCTGGCTTCGAGAGAACGCGGGCTGGCTGACGGCCAACACCGCCGGCGACCGTGCCGAGGACCGCGTGCCGCCGGCGTGGCTGAACGGCCTCTTGGAAGCGGCCTTCGTCGGCCCCGCGCTCTGGCCGGGCTTCTCGCCGCCGGTGGGTGTCTCGGTGCTGGCGGTGCTGCGGCGCCCGGCGGAAAAAACGCGGGAGCGGGCGTCATGAGCGACGAAACGCCGCCGCGTTCCTCCGATGTAGGGTCGACCTCTGGTCCGCCCGTGTGGGCCGCCGCTTCTGAGGTTGGAGTCTCGTCGACTTCGAGTGAATGTTCAGACGAAGAAGCGGCCCTTTCGAGCGGACCAGAGGTCCACCCTACATCGGAGAAGGAACCGCCGGCCGCCGGACCGAGCCGACGCGGCGACCCTCCGTTGGGGTGTGGCGGTTGGGTGCTGTTGCCGGTCGCGCCGCTTTTCTTCGCCTTGGCGGCAACCGCCCACGCCGCCTTGTGGTTCGACGTCCCCCTCTTTCAGAGCCTGTTTCCCAGCCCGGCCCGCTGGGCGGTCGTCGCACCGGCGTGCGACTTCCTACCCTTCCTGAAAACGGCGGCGGCGGTCGCCGTCGGGGTCTTCCTAGGGTCGGCCGTCGTCGGCGCGTTCTTCCACCGGTCACTGGCCCGAGCGGCGGGCGCGGCCGCCTGGGCGGGGGCCGCCGGCGTGGTGTTCGTCGGCTATGACCTGCTGGTCGTCGGCGCGCTGTCGTCGACCTGGGCCGTCGCTGCCGGTTGGGCGGCGGGCGTGGTCGCCGTCGGTCCATGGGCCACCCTTGCGGGACTCTCCGGCTGGCTCGCCGGTTCGTGGGATGCGGCGCTGCCGGTCGACGACCGCTCGGCCGCCGACGGCGACCGGTCATGGGCACCGTTGGCGCTGCTGTCGCTGGTGGTCGTCGGTTTCGTCGGTGCGTTCGGCACGTTGGCCGCCATGCAGTGGGAGGCGCTGAACGTCCCGCACGGCGACGCCGCCATGTACGAAGAGCATTTGTGGAATCTGCTGCACGGGAAGGGATTCCGCAGCCAGTTGGACGACGGCCGACTGTTCCTCGGCGAGCATTTGGAAGTCGTCCACGTCCTGCTGCTGCCGGTCTATTTGCTCTTCCCCACGTTCACCGCGCTCACTTGGTGTCAGGCCGTTGGCATGGGCGTCGGCGGTTGGTTGGTGTACGCGCTCGGTCGGTCGCGGGGGTTGGGTACGGGAACGTCGGCCTGCTTCGGCGTCGCGTATCTGGCTTATTTCCCGATGCAGTACCTCTGCCTGGAAGCCTCGTGGAAGATCTTTCGGCC
>JBOFFD010000836.1:0-1845 GCA_051648425.1 Planctomycetia bacterium | reverse complement strand
CCTACGGCAGTCGCTGTTGCCGAGTCTGGCGGCGGCTTACGGCCGGAACGAAGCCCACGGCAACCTCGACGTCGCCCTCTTTGAACTGGCGAACGTCTACCTGCCGCGACCGGGCGCGGCGCTGCCCGACGAACCGCAGACGCTCGGCGTGGTCGCCGGCCGCGAGGTGCGCGTCGTGCGCGGTTGGCTCGACCTGCTCGCCGATCGGCTGGGCGTCCGCCTAACGCTGGTTCCCACCGACGTGCCGGGCCTCGACGCCGGCCGCGCCGCCGAACTTTACTTGACCACCGGCGACGCACCGTCCGACGCCGACGCACCGCCGGCCGGTTCCCAGCGGGTGGGCGTGATCGGCTGCTTCGCGCCGGCCGTGAAGAAGCAGTTCGACCTGCGCGGCGACCCGGTGGTCTTCGAGTTGCTGGTCGGACCGCTCACGGCCGCCGCCGGCCTCTTGCCGACGCAACGACCGATTCCGCAACTGCCGCCGGTGGTCCGCGACCTAGCGGTCGTCTTCGCCGAATCGGTGCGATGGCGGGAGGTCGAAAAGGCCGTCCGCGCGGCCGCCGGCGCGTGTCTCGAGTCGGTCGAGTTCGTCGACCTGTACCGCGGCAAGCAGATCGACGACGGCAAGAAGTCGCTGGCGTTCCGCCTCACCTACCGCGACCCGCGGCGCACTCTCACCGGCGAAGAGGTCGACGGCTTCCAAGCCGCCGTCGTCGCACGGTTGACGACCGACTTCGCCGCCCGCGTCCGAAGCTGAACGGCCCCATTCCTTCGTTGGGTCGAGAAGATCGTTTGTCGGGCGGAACTCCGGTCCGCCGCGACCGTGCGCGGGGACGAGACTCCATTCCGATCGGAGGACGGAAAATGACGTCGGTCCCAACGCTGCATCCGGGCGGACCAGAGTTCCGCCCAACAGTAGACGCTCCCGGCCCGGAGTCTCGGTCGGCGGACGCAACAGCCTTAGAGGAGCCGACCCGTGTGCGGAATCGCCGGCGTCGTTTGGTCGGACCCGGATCGACCGACGGCCTTCGAGTTGACCGAAGCGATGACCCGGCGGCTGGCGCACCGGGGGCCGGACGGCGCCGGCGTCTGGCGCGGTCGCGGCGCGGCGCTCGGCCATCGACGGCTTTCGATCATCGACCTCGCCGGCGGAGCGCAGCCGCTCGCCAACGAAGATGAAACCGTCTTCGTCACCTTCAACGGCGAAATCTACAATTTCAAAGAGTTGCAACCCGCGCTGGAAGCCGCCGGCCACCGCTTCCGCACCCATTGCGACACCGAAGTCTTAGTCCACGCCTATGAGGAATACGGTCCGCGCGGCATGTTGGACCGGCTGCGCGGCATGTTCGCCTTCGCCGTTTGGGACGCCCCCCGCCGGCGGCTTTTCCTGGCTCGCGACCGCTTCGGCCAAAAACCGCTCGTCTATCGGTGCGACGCCGATGGTCTAAGATTCGCCAGTGAACTGAAAGCGCTCTTAGTCGAACCGGGTTTCCCGCGCGACGTCGACCCGGCGGCGCTCGACGAGTACCTGTGCTACCAGTACGTGCCGGCGCCGAAGACGATTTTCGCCGCCGCCCGCAAGTTGCCGCCGGGCTGTTTCGCCCTTTACGAAGACGGCCGGCTGACCATCGAACGGTATTGGGAGCCGCCGTTCGCCGTCGAAGAACCGCGGCCGGAGAAGGTCGAGTTGGACGACCTGCGGACGGTGCTGACCGAAGCCACCCGCTTGCAAATGATGAGCGACGTGCCGCTCGGGGCGTTCCTTTCCGGCGGCATCGATTCGACCATCGTCGTCGGCCTCATGCAGAAGCTGTCGGACCGACCGGTGCGCACGTTTTCCATCGC
>JBOFFD010000835.1:0-7587 GCA_051648425.1 Planctomycetia bacterium | reverse complement strand
CCAAGCGCAGTTGGACGTCGGCCGACGGGTCTTGAACGCCTGCGAACGCGCCCGCCGAACTTAAGAAATGATTCATGGCGTTGAACACGCGGGCGCGTTCGCGGCGGGCGGACGGCAGATCCGGGTCGACCTTCAAAAGTCGATCGTACACCGCGAGGGATTCGTCGTAGCAGCGGGCGGTGGAAAGCGTTCGCGCCAGACCGATCAACATCCGCGTGTTCGTCGGCGAAGTCGTCAGCGCATGTTCATAGGCGGCGACGGCCGGCTGCATGCTTTCCTTAAGCTTTTTCTTACCGAGACAGGCTTTGAATTTGTCGATGCCCTGAATCGCGTCGGCTTGGCGGACCAGGGTCGCAGGGTTCTCCGGATCGAGAGGGATCGCGGCAACGGTCATTTCCAAAACGCCCTGGTTGTCGCGATCGCGGTCGTAAAGATCGGAAAGACCTAGAAGCATCGGCAGGCCGGCGGGCATGTCGGCGGCGATCGGGTCGAGGCCGCCGGCGAGAGCATGAACGTTGCCGAGCTTACGGTGACCGCGGGCGAGACCGTAGTAGGCGGCCGGCGTGCGGCCGATCGCCGTGCGGATCAAGCCGTCGAAGACCTCGACGGATTCGCGCACCTTGTCGGCGTAGAACAGTGCGTCACCGAGGGCGATCGTGATTTCGACGCGCTGTCGTGGATCGCGGATTTCGTTGTTGAGCGTTTGACGACAGAACGCTTCCGCGGCCGCCGCCTGGCCGGTTTTGGAAAGATTGCGCGTCAGTTGCCGGACGGCGGCGCCGTTGACTTCGTCGTCGTTCAGCAACGACCGCAGGATGGTGTTCGCGTCGTCGAATTTCCGCTGGCTCGCCAACGCGTCCGCCAGCGAAAGCCGGGCGTAACGATTCACGATCACACCGCGTGGAACCTTCGCCGCTTCGCCGGCGCACTTGATCGCTTCTCCCTGAAACGAGTAGACCGTCGACAACAAGAGGCGGGCGTCGTGGTCGTTTTCGTCGCGGCGAAGAATTTCCCAAAGGACGAGCTTCGCTTCCGCGTATTCCGAAATGCGGACATGGTATCGCGCGACGACCATTAAGAACGGAATGTCGTTGCTGTTCTTCGATTTCAGTTCCGCGAGAATCGCCTTCGCGTTCCCGACTTCGTAAAGGGCGACCGCGATGCGTGCGAGGCCGATTTTCGCGCGGCGGTTGTTCGGGGCGGTTTCAAGGATCTGGTGGAAGATGGCGCGAGCGGCGTCAAAACTCTCCGACTCGTGCAGGGAATTGCCGGTTTCGAGGCGGCCTTCGACTTCCTGCTGCTCCGGGCGCTGCAGTCGAAGCGCGTATTCGACGGCCTTTTCATGGTTTCTAAGAGCGCCGTAGGCCCGCGCCATGTTTTCCGCAATGAAGACGTCGTTTGGGAACCGTTTTTCCGCGTCCAACAGGTAGTCGAGCGCTTCCTGCGGAAGTTGCAGATCCAAGAGGACGGGCGGAATGAGTTTCGGCCCCTTGGCGTTCGCAGCCGGAATAGGCAGAAGGTAGCGGCGATAGACTTCCAAGCCGTTGTTGAGTTCGCCGCGAAACGCATAGGCGCGGGCGAGTTTCGCCGCCGCTTCGAGGTTCGCCGGTTCGGCCTTCAGAACGATTTGCAATTGCTCGACGGCCTTGGCGTAGTCTTTCAGTTGCACGTAGGTGTCTGCCAGCGCGGTCCGCAAACCGGCGTTCTTAGGATCGGCCTTTACCAACGCTTCATACTGCTTGACGGCTTCTTGATAGCGTCCGAGTTGAACCAGAACGCCGGAGTATTCGATGCGAGCCAGCTTGTCGTCGGGGAACCGTTGTAGAAGACGCTCGAATCGCTGAACGGCGTCTTCAAGGTTTCCGGCGGCGAAGGCGGCCCGGGCCGAACGCAGCAGCAGGTCGCGCTCGTTGGCGGCGCCGCTGGAGGAATCGAAACTGAGTTTCGGTTTGTCGGCCGATTCGTCGTCGCCGTCGGTCGCCGGTTGTTCGGCGCCGGGCGGGGCGGCCGGGACTTTCGGCGGCGGCGGTTCGTCGAACGGCGTCAACTCCGGAGCGGGGGCCGGAGCGGGGGCGGGCGATGGGGCTGGGTCGCGCGGCGGCGGCGTGAAACGAAATTTGCGTTCGGCCGGCGGGGCCGGGTTTGGCGCGACGACCTTCGGCGGAACCGGCTCCATCGGTTCGATCGGCTCGAAATTCAACTGCGGGGCCGTGACGGCGGGGCGTTTCGCGGGCGGTTCGGAAACCTCGGGCGCCGACTCGATCGGAACAAGCTCCGGCCCACGCGGGACCCTCGGTCGTGGCGCGGGAGTGACCGTCGGCGGGGCGGCGGGCGGCGCGCGGTTCTCGTCTGGCGCGTCGACGGGAAACAGGCGAGGTTTCACCGGCGGGTCGAGCGGTAAGTCGACCGGCGGAAGATCGACGGACGGAAAGTCGGGCGGCGCGAGTTCCGCCGGCTGAAAATCGGCGGCATGCCGAACCATGCCGGGGCGTCCCACGGGGCGGCGTGTGACGCCCTGCGGTTGCGCTCGTCCGTCGACGCGCGGCGTGGGTCGCGGCGTGCTGCTTTCCTCCCGCAGCGGCACCCAAGAGTCATCGTCATTGGAGATGGGGGTGGGCGCCGGGGCGGCCTCAGTTTTCGCGTCGTTCGTCGTCGACGGTTCCGGCTCGAAAAGGGAACCGGCCCGTTCGGAAAGGGAACGCGAACCGCCACGGTTGGCCGCCGTGGGACGACGCACGTCAGAGACCGTGCGCGACGCCGCGGTCTGCACGGCGGGGGCGGCGATCGACGGCGTTAGCTCGAACGAGGGCGCCGGCGGCTTGGCGACCACCGTGCGATTCGTCGATCGTTGGACGACGGCGCGCGGAATCGCCGACGGCGACAAGTTGGGCGCGGGGGCGTCGACGCCAAGATCCAGACGCTCGATCGGCGGATCTTGGGCGATGACGGCGTTCTCGACGTCGCGGCCGACCAGCGTCTGGTAGGTTCGACGGGGTCGGTCCGCCGCCGTTTTGGGTTTGGCAACCGGGACGACCGACGAAGCGCCTCGGAAAAGGTAGCCCCGCCAACCGACGATTGTGGCGTCGGACGGCTTCGGCGGCATGCTTGATCCCTGATCCCACCACGGCCCAGAGAACGGGGCAGGTTCTTGAGCGTAGCCTGCGACCGCTCCCACGGCGACGACCGCGACGATGACGCTTAGTCGACGCCGAGCGCCTCTGAATCGTCCATCTGAAACTCCGCGCGACTGCCGGCCCATTATCGCTCCTAATCGCTTCGTTCCGGTCGTGGGATCCGTAACGTTTCAGAGGGTCAAATTGTTCGATGGAAATACCTGTCGACCGTCTTCGACGCGCCGGGCGTCTTAAGGTTTCGCCAACACCTGGGTGCTTTCCTCGTCGGCGAGCGGTCGCGGGCTTTCCGCGAAGCGAACGGCGCCGACGACGCGGGCTTCGCCCACCGCCACGCCCTTCGCCCGAACGCGATACTCGATCGTTTCACCAGGTGCGATCGAATCGACCGGCGGAAAGGCGACCTTCGAGCCGCGAAGTTCCGGGCGGCCCGGGCCAGAGGCGTGGGTCGGTTTCAGCGGCTCTTCGATTTCGACGACCGCTTCGACCTTGGTGGCCGCCCGTCCGCCGCGGTTCGACACTTTCACCAGGAAGGTCGTTTCGCCGTCGACCTCGACCGGGTCGAGTTCGTCGGTGATCTCCAACGTCAGCGCGGCGGAGCCGTCGGCGGTCAAGCGATGCACCGAGTCCCGCTGGAGGGCGTCTTCGCTGTTCAGCACCACTTCGAGCGGAAACTCGCCCACCACCTGCGCGGCAAGCAAGGCGGGAACGCGGACCCGTTGGAACGGCTGGATCGACCCGATGTTCCACACGACGCACCGGACCGAAGGGTCGAAATGGACGTCGGGCGAATCGGTGGAGGCGAAGGCGACACCCTGCGGCAGCATCAGTTCGACCGTACACGGGGCTGAAGCCTGCGTGCCGTCATTCACGACGTGCAGCACCGGTTGAAACGGCCGCAGCGCCCAGCAACGGTCGGCTTCGGGCGATTCGATATGCAGCGACGCTTGATCGACGACGAGCCGGTGGCGGCTTTGCACCGGCGGAAACCCTTGGCAACGAACCGAGACCGTCTGTTCCAGCTCGGCGACCTGCGTCGGTTTCAAACTGAGTCGAACGGTGCGCGTTTCGCCCGCGGGAATTTCACCGATCTTATTCACCAGTTCGCCACCGAACTTGTGTTCCAACCCCTTCGGCAGCTTGTCGTGCAGCACGACGTCGCGGGCGGGGGCGGCGCCGGTGTTGACGATGGTGATCAGAAAGTCGACCGGCTCATTCAGACGGGCTGTTTCCGGCCCATCGACGGTCATTTCCAAACGCGGCGATTCGATGGCGACGCGGATTTGGTCGGCCGCCTTGAAGACCGCCGCCGCCGCCACCTTGCTGAAGGAACCGGAGGAAAGGTCGTCGACCGCCCCCTTCGCGGCCGCGGCGCCGGGACGCGAGCGCACTTCGATCTCAAGCGCATGGCTGGCGCCGGGAGCCAACGAACCGAGCTTCCACAATGTTCCACCGTCTTTCGTAGTTCCCGCGGGCCGGGACGCTACATACTCGAACGCCGGACTCAACGACTGCACGACTTCGACCGCTTCGACCGGAAGCGCGGTTGTGTTGACGACCGAGACCTGGACGACGAACGTATCGCCCAGAACGACCGACGCGGGCGCCGATTGTTCGATGAAGAGCGGCCCGACCGCCGATGCAGTTGCGGCAGGGGCGGCGGGGGTCGATCGACGGTTGGCGGTAGTCGAACCAGCCCGAAGGGGCCATTCCCGCGGAGAATTTCCGACGGGGGCGGGGACGCTTTCTTCAAGCGGCTCAAGAATTGTTTCCGTAGGCGACGGCGCGGTCGTTGCGAACGAGCGGACCGGCGTCGCCGGCGGCAGATCGGGCGCGTCGAAGGTGGACGGCTCGAGGGCTTCCACGGGAAGAATGACGCCGCCGGTCGGCGGTGCGACGGCGATCGGATTCGCCAAGACCGACCGACCGGCCGCCAGGGTGGCGAAAACCCCGACGACGCAGAGGGCGACTAGGTCCAAACTATTTCTCATGTTCGACGGGCCTCCCCGCCTTCCCCGTCGACCGTAGGCGCTTCCATCGACGGTTCCGCGCCGCGTCGCACGAACCCAGTGAGACTGGGCGCGGCGCGGACGAAACGTGGGTCGTCCCCGGATTCCTTTTCGTGTCGAAACAGCAGAAGACGGCGAAGCGGGTATCCCAAATCCGGAGTCCCGTCAAGCTCTTTTTTACGATATCTGGGAAGCCGTGAGAGACGTATTATTAATACAACGATCATTCATTGGTTCTATCTTGATCGCGCCGAACAAGACTCAGGGCCGACTTGGATGGTTGAGCTTTCCGATCGGTCGTCCATAATACATCGTCAAGCCTGCCTTAAGGAACGCCGTCATGAAACGCAACACGGATCGTCGCATTCCATTTCCATATCCGACTTCTCCGTCGACCCGGCGGGAAATGTTGCGGCGCGGCGGCATGGGGTTCGGATCGTTGGCGTTGGCGGGATTGCTCGGCGAAGCTCGGGCCGGCGACGGATCGCGGCCGTCCGGCGAGGAAAAGTCCAGCGCCAATCCGCTGGCGCCTCGCCTGCCGCATTTCCGCCCGACCGCCAAACGGATGATCCACATCTTCATGAACGGCGGCCCGTCGCACGTCGACACCTTCGATCCGAAGCCGACGCTGACGCGCCTGGCGGGCAAGCCGGTCGCCACCAGCGCGTTTAAGACGGAACGGCCGACCGGCGCCGCCTTGGCGTCGCCGTTCTCGTTCCAGCGCTACGGCCGCGGCGGCCTGGAAATCAGCGAACTTTTCCGGCACGTCGCCGAGTCGGCCGACGATCTGTGCGTCATTCGGTCGATGCACGCCGACGTTCCCAATCATGAACCGTCGCTCATGCTCATGAACTGCGGCGAAGCCCGCCAACCCCGACCCAGCATGGGGTCGTGGCTGCTGTACGGCCTGGGAACCGAGAACCAAAACCTGCCGGGCTTCATCGTATTATGCCCCAACGGCATGCCGATCTCTGAAACGCAGAACTGGCGGTCCGCGTTTCTTCCCGGAGTCTATCAGGGTTCTTACGTCGACACGCAACACACCGACATCGAAAAACTCATTCAGAACATCCGCAACGACTACGTCGGGACGTCCGAACAGCGCGGCCAGCTCGACCTGCTTCTGGAACTGAACCGTCGGCATCAAGCGCGCCGCGACCAAGATCAGCAGCTTGATTCGCGCATTCAGTCGTTCGAGCTTGCGTTCCGCATGCAGTCGGAAGCGGCCGACGCCTTCGACGTCGCCCGCGAACCGGAGTACATCCGTAAGATGTACGGCGACGGCGTCCACGCCCGTCAACTGTTGATCGCCCGCCGGTTGTTGGAGCGAGGCGTCCGGTACATTCAGGTTTGGCACGGCGAGGGCCAACCCTGGGACAACCACGACGACATCGAAGTCAACCACCGCCGGCTCGCCAAGCAATGCGACCAACCGATCGGGGCGTTGCTCAAGGATTTGAAGGCCCGCGGAATGCTGGACGATACGCTCGTCGTCTGGGGAGGGGAGTTCGGGCGGACGCCGACCGTCGAACTGCCGACGCCGGGCGCCAATCAAGGAAAGTTGAACGGCCGCGACCACAACCACTACGGCTTCACGATGTGGCTGGCGGGCGGCGGCGTGAAGGGCGGGCTGGCCTACGGCGCCACCGACGAACTCGGTTTCCAGGCGGTCGAGAACAAAGTCCACGTCCACGATTTGCAGGCGACGATCCTGCATCTAATGGGGTTCGATCACGAAAAACTGACGTACCGTTTCGCCGGCCGCGACTTCCGCCTGACCGACGTCCACGGCCGAGTGATTCACGACCTGATTGCGTAGTCGCGTTTCGACGACGGCTTTCGGACGACTTACACGGGACGTTTCGCTCGCTGCGCCGCCATCCAGTCTTCAATGTGCTCGGCGTCGACGGGGATGTGCGACATCAGGTCGACCGGGCCGTCGGCCGTCACGATGACGTCGTTTTCCAGTCGCACGCCGAAACCTTCTTCCTGGATGTACAGTCCCGGTTCGACCGTCAGCACCCAGCCGGGCGCGAACGGTTCCGTGGTGAAGCCGACGTCGTGGACGTCGAGTCCCAGCGGGTGCCCCAGGCCGTGGTTGAAGTAGGTGCGGCAGGCGTCGCCGCGGTTCGGCTTGGCGGCGGCGTCCGCCTCGGAAATCAGACCGAGCGTCAGCAGTTCCTCGGTCATCATCGTCTGGGCCTCCATCTGCCAGTCGCGGTGCAGTTTGCCGACCACCGCCCCCGCGATCGACGCCCGCATGACCCGAAGCACCACGTCGTACACTTCCCGCTGGCGTTTGGTGAACTTCCCGTTCACCGGCAGCGTGCGCGTAAGATCGGCGTTGTAGTTGGCGTAGCTTGCCGCCACGTCCAAGAGCACCACCTCGCCGTCCCGGCAGGTCCGTTCGTTCGTGATGTAATGGAGGACGATGGAATTGGCGCCGG
>JBOFFD010000834.1:0-3722 GCA_051648425.1 Planctomycetia bacterium | reverse complement strand
GGCCGTTCCCGTCGGCGACGGACCGGTCGTTCGGTTTGATCGCTTCGCTAAACCTTCCTCGAAAAGACAGTAGCCGGTTCGGACACGCGAGCCGCGTGTCCCACGGTCGCGCCCGTCGGCCGAAAGACATCGGCCTGCGGCTTGGTACCATGACCGTATGGAAAACCAACGTCGACCGATGCCGCGATTGCAGAGGGTTCGCGTGGGGGCGGCGGCGCCGTTGCTGCGCGTGGCCGATCCGGCGGCCAACGCTGGGTTCTGTCTCGACCTTTTGAAACGGGCCGTCGGCGACGGTTGCGATCTGGTCGTCTTCCCCGAACTGTGCCTCACCGGCTACACCTGCGGCGACCTTTTTCACCAGTCGACGCTGATCGACGCGGCCGGCGCGGCGCTGGTGAAACTGGCGGTCGACGCCGCCCCCGTCTTCGGCGGTTTGACGGCCGTCGGCTTGCCGGTTTCGGTGGCCGGCCGGCTGTACAACGCCGCCGCTTTGTTTCAGAACGGCGTGATCTTGGGCGTCGTTCCCAAAAGCTATTTGCCGAGCTACCGCGAATACTACGAACGCCGCTGGTTCACGCCGGGCAGCCTCGGCGGCTTGCCCGCTTCGGCGACGATCGCCGGCCGCGACGTGCCGTTCGGCGTCGATCTGCTCTTTGCTGCCACCCCTCTGACACCGTCCGACCCCGAAGAAGCGGCGACGGCCGAGCGGCTGGTCGTCGGCGTCGAAATCTGCGAAGACTTGTGGGCGCCCACGCCGCCGAGCGTCGACCAAGCGCTGGCGGGCGCCACCGTGCTGCTGAACCTGTCGGCCAGCGTCGAAAGCACCGGCAAGGCGGAATACCGCCGTGACTTGGTGGCGGTGCACTCGGCCCGGTTGCAGGCGGCCTACGTCTACGCGGCGGCGGGGGTCGGCGAATCGACGACCGACGTCGTCTTCGGCGGCCACTCGCTGGTCGCCGAAGGCGGGCTGACGCTGGTCGAAAGCCCGCGCTTCCGTCGCACCGCCGACCTCTGGACGGCCGACGTCGACGTCGAAAAGCTCACCGGCGACCGCTGGCGGCAATCGACCTTCGCCGACGCCGCGCCGTCGAAGGTTTTTCGCCGGGTTCCGTTCACGCTGCCGGCGTGGTCAGCGGTCGACGTGCGGCGCTTCATTCCCGCCCATCCGTTCATTCCGGTCGGCGCCGACAAGCTCGCCGCCCGCTGCGGCGAGATTTTTTCCACGCAGACCGCCGGCCTGGCCAAACGGCTGGAGACCGCAAACACCAAGGCGCTGCACATCGGCGTTTCCGGCGGTCTCGATTCGACCCTGGCCCTGCTCGTCGCCTGCAAAACCTGCGACCTCTTGGGCTGGGAACGGTCGCGCGTTCACGGCTTGACGATGCCCGGCTTCGGCACCAGCTCGCGCACCTTCGGCAACGCGACCGCCCTCATGGACGCCCTCGGCGTCCGCGGCGAGCGGATCGACGTCCGTCCGCTGTGTCTCGACGCCTTCCGCTCACTGAAACATTCCCCCTTCGGCATCGACGTTTCCACGATGGACGTCGAACCATTGCAGCGGGAACTGACGAAGATACCGGCCGACCGCCGGCACGACCTCGTCTTCGAGAACGTGCAGGCGCGGATGCGCACCCTGCTGCTCATGAACCGGGGGTTCGTCCTCGGTACGGGCGACCTTTCGGAACTCGCCCTCGGTTGGTGTACCTACAACGCCGACCATATGAGCATGTACAACCCGAACGCCTCGGTGCCTAAGACGCTGGTGCGGTTCTTAGTCCGCTGGGCGGCCGACGCCGAGTTCGCCGGCTCGGCCCGCGCCGTCTTACACTCGATCGCCGACACCGAAATCTCGCCGGAGCTGCTGCCTTTGGGCGAAGGCGAGGCGCTGCAAAGCACCGAAGCGACCGTCGGTCCGTACGAACTGCACGACTTCTTCCTTTACCACGTTCTAAGACTTGGGTTCGGCCCGCGTAAGATTCTGCATCTGGCGTTGCGGGCGACGTTCGACCGGCGGTACGACGTCGGCGAAATCCACCGCTGGCTGACGGTGTTCGTGCGCCGGTTTTTCTCGCAGCAGTTCAAACGATCGTGTTTGCCGGACGGGCCGAAGATCGGGTCGGTCAGTTTGTCGCCGCGCGGCGATTGGCGCATGCCCAGCGACGCCGACCCGGCGGCCTGGCTGGCCGAGCTGTCGGTCGCCGCCGCCGAGTTGGATCTGAACGGCGGCCCCGCATGAACCGCCGCGGCTTCCTGGCGTCGGGCGTCTTACCCGCGGTCTTATACCGATCGGCCGACGCCGCGGTCTTCTTACCGCTCGACCCCGACGCCCCGCATCCGCTGTTGGCGGTCGGCGACTACGTGCCGTCGTTTCAGGTGCGCGACGTCACCGGTCCGAACGCGGTGCGCCAAGTCTGCTACCGCTGCCAGTACGGCGTTCGGCCGACGACCGCCGTCTTCACTCGCAGTGTCACGCCGGGGCTGGTCCGCCTCGTCCACGGTTTGGAACGACGGCTGCGCGCCGACGACGCGAAGTGCGGGTTCGTGGTACTGCTGACCGACGAGCGTGACGCCGGCGCTCGCGAATTAGAACGGCTGGCCCGCTTCCAACGGCTGCGCCGACTGCCGCTGACGCTTTTTCAAAACACCGCCGGCCCGCCCGCCTTCGGCCTGCACGCCGACGCCCTGCACACCATCCTTTTGTGGTCGCGCGTGCAAGTGGACGCGGTCTACGCCGTGCGCGACGACCTCTCGCGTCCCACCGTCGACCGGCTGCTCGCCGGCGTCGATGCGTTGACGTGATGACGTCGAGAGATTGGATGTCAAGAAAAAACAAACCCCGGTCGACGGAGCGCCAACCGGGGTAAGAGGGAAGTCTGAATCAGCGGGACAGGAATTCGACGACCAGTCCCACTTCGACCGGCAGGCTGATGTCCTGCGGGCCGGGGTAGCCCAAGACCGTCACCTTCAGCGCTTCGACGTCGGCGTTGAGCCAGGGCACGGCCTGCGACGTGCCGGCGTCGGCGATCAACTTGTAGTTGTTTTGCAAGTTGCCGCGGGGGCGCACCTGAACGACGTCGCCCGGGCGAACCAGGAACGACGGCTTGTTGGTCTTCACGCCGTTGACCAGGAAGTGGCAGTGCGTGACGCCCTGGCGGGCCTGCGGGCGGGTCGCGGCGAAGCCGGCGCGGCGCACCACGTTGTCGAGCCGCCGTTCGCAGTACATCAGCAACTGTTCGCCGGTGTTGCCGACGTGCTTGCTGGCCGATTCAAAGTAGCGGCGCAGTTGGCGTTCGCTGAGGCCGTAGTAATACTTGATCTTCTGCTTTTCATTGAGAGCGATGCCGTAGTTCGACATCTTGCCGCGGCGGGTGTGCATGCCCGGCGGATAGCTTCGCTTCTCAAGGGCCTTCGCCGCGCCGGAGCTTTCAAAAACCAACGCCCCGAGACGTCGGTTGACGCGTCCCTTGGGACCGACATAGTGCGCCATCGTCGCAGTATCTCTCCACCTGTGAAACTGTTGGTAGACGCGGCCGCCCGGTGGTCGAAATCCTCGACGCGCGCATGGCGGACGGTATAACGGAACTCGCTGTCTACGGAACCGCCGGCGAGGGTCAAGGGGTCGGCCGCGCCGGGCGCGCCGCGGGATTCAAGCGAACCGGCGTTCCAGAACGGGCGTCTTGGTTAGCCGCCGCTTTCCTCTGCGGCGTGTCCGTTGCGTGGTG
>JBOFFD010000833.1:0-5361 GCA_051648425.1 Planctomycetia bacterium | reverse complement strand
GGACCTCGGCATGCACCGCAAAACGCCGCGCGGCCCGAAGAAGCCGCCGACGAAGCGAAGCCGCTACAAAAACGGCGGCCATGTCTCGACCCACAAACTACTTACGGAAGACGATCCGTGACACCTTGGAAGCCCTGGGCTGCAGAGCTGTAAATCCTGTATTTCACCGGACGACGACACGCATGACGTAATTGTTCTTCCATCCCTACGGAGTCCAAGGGCGGCAGGTTGTTTCAGACGAGCAGATCCTTCACGACCTTTCCTTCGACGTCGGTGAGGCGGAAGTCGCGGCCTTGGAAGCGGTAGGTCAGTTTCGTGTGGTCGATCCCCAGTTGGTGGAGGATCGTCGCGTTGAGATCGTGGACGTGGACCGGTTTGTCGACCACGTTGTAACTGAAGTCGTCGGTCTCGCCGTACACCTGGCCGCCTTTGACGCCGCCGCCGGCGAGCCACATGCAGAAGTTGCGCGGGTGGTGGTCGCGGCCGTAGTCGGTGGCGGTGAGGGCGCCCTGGCTGTACACCGTTCGGCCGAACTCGCCGCCCCAGACGACGAGCGTGTCGTCCAACAAGCCGCGGCTCTTAAGATCGGTTAAGAGGCCGGCGCACGGTTGGTCGACGTCTTTGCACATCATGCGGATGTTCGCCGGCAGGCCGCCGTGGTGGTCCCAACCACGGATGAAGACCTGGATGAATTTCACGCCGCGCTCGGCCAGCCGGCGGGCGAGGAGGCAGTTGTAGGCGAAGGTGCCGGGCTTCTCGACTTCCGGGCCGTACAGGTCGCGCGTCGTCTTCGTTTCGCCGGCGACGTCGACGAGTTCCGGCACCGACGACTGCATGCGGTACGCCATTTCGTACTGGGCGATGCGCGACATGATTTCCGGGTCGCCGATCGCTTCGACCTTTTTCTGATTCAACGCGGCGAGGCCGTCGAGCATGCGACGGCGGGCGGCGGCGTCGACCCCCGGCGGATTGGAGAGGTACAACACCGGGTCGCCGCTGGAACGCAGCGCGACGCCGGCGTGCTTGGTCGGCAGGAAGCCGGCGCCCCACAGCCGCGAAAAGAGCGCCTGCGACCCGCTCTTGGAACTCCACGACGAATGGAGGACGACGAACGCCGGCAGGTCGCGGTTCGGGCTGCCGACGCCGTAAGACAGCCAGGCGCCGAGGCTGGGCCGGCCGGGAATCTGACTGCCGGTCTGAATGAACGTGATCGCCGGGTCGTGGTTGATCGCTTCGGTGTGCATCGACTTCACGAGGGCAAGGTCGTCGACCACGCCGGCGGTGTGCGGCATAAGTTCGCTGACCCAAGCGCCCGACTGCCCGTGCTGATTGAATTTGAAGATCGACGGCGCGATCGGGAAGCGCGCCTGGCCCGAGGTCATGGTGGTGATGCGCTGGCCGTTGCGCACCGACTCCGGCAGATCTTTATCGAACCAGTCTTTCATTTTCGGCTTGTAGTCGAACATATCCATCTGCGACGGGGCGTCGGCCATGAACAGCCAAATCACCCGTTTCGCCTTGGGGGCGAAATGCAGCTCCGGCAGAAGCGGCGCCGACTCGTCGACGGCCGCCCGCGCCTCGTCGGCGCCAAGCGACGCCAACGCCGCGGCGCCCAAACCGGCGGCCGACCGGCCGAAGAAGTAACGCCGGGTTTCCAACAACGCATGTTCGACGCGAGGATCCATGACGTACGACTCCCGGTGGACGGCATTACGGCAAGTGTGTGTGTTCTACGACTAAGATCGAGTATCAGAGTATCGGCGCGGCGGACCTTACTCTTTGGTGATGGTTTCATCAAGGTTGAAGAGCAGGTTGGCGACCATCGTCCAGGCGCCCAGTTCGACGGGGTCGCGGTCGGCCGGCGGTTTCGTTTCGCCCACCGCCACCAGCTTCGCGGCGGCCGGCGTGTCGGCGGCGAACGCCTTCCGTTGTTCGTCGAGGACCGATTTCAGCACGGCCTTTTCGGCGTCGGTCGGCCGGCGGGCGGTCGACCAGCGGAACGCGAACGTCAGCCGGTCGTCGTCGGTCGACCCGCCTTCGGCGAGGATGCGGCCGGCGAACCAGCGGGCGGCTTCAATGAACTGCTCGTCGTTCATCAGCACCAGCGCCTGCAGCGGCGTGTTGGTGCGCGGCCGACGCACCGTACAGGTTTCCCGAGAAGGGGCGTCGAAAGTGGCCAGCGACGGCGGCGGGGCGGTGCGTTTCCAGAAGGTGTACAGGCTGCGGCGGAAGAGGCCGTGGCCGGCGTCGCGCTTGAAGATGCTGGTGTCGCTGCCTTGGAAGCCGACCGCTTCCCAGACGCCGGCCGGCTGATACGGTTTCACGCTCTTGCCGCCGATCTGTTCGACTAAGAGGCCGGCGGCGTACAGCGAACCGTCGCGGATCATTTCGGCGTCGAGCCGGAAGCGGGCGCCGCGTGCAAGCCGTTCGTTGCCGGGGTCGCGGGCCATGGCGTCGGGGGTCGCGAGCGCGGCGCGGCGGTAGGCGGCGGTGGTCGCCATCATGCGGTAGAACTCTTTGACGTTCCAGTCGGTGCGGACGAATTCGGTGGCCAGCCAGTCGAGCAGTTCCGGGTGGGTGGGCAGCGCCCCTTGGGCGCCGAAGTCTTCCGGAGTGCGGACGAGGCCGTGGCCGAAAAGCTGCTGCCAGAAGCGATTGACGGTCACGCGGGCGGTGAGGGGGTGGTTCGGGTCGACCAGCCAGTTCGCCAACCCAAGACGGTTCTTCGGGGCGTCGGTCGGCATCGGCGGCAACACGGCGGGCGTGCCGGGAACGACCTTGTCACCCTTTTTGTCGTACGCGCCGCGGATCAGAATGAAGGCGTCGCGCGGCTGCGGCGCTTCGCCCATCACCATCGACTTCGGCACTGTGTCGTCGAGTTGTTTCCGCCGGTTCTCGCCGACGGCCAATTCAGACTTCAGCGGCTTCAGCGGCGAGTCGGCGCCGCCGAAAACGTTCTCCAGGTAGTACCGCCGCAGTGAATTCTTCTGGTCGTCGGTCCGCTTGTCGGCCGCCAAGCCAAGTACAGTTTTCACGTCGGCCGGCACGGCGGTGGTCGGGGCGACCTTTTCCGCCGCTTCCCACAGCACCAGCGACTTGGCGATTTCTTCGCCGCGCGGCAGCGTCGACACCACGCCGGCGGCGTCCCAGTAGACTTGGCCGTCGAACTGGGTGAACGCCCAACCGTTCAATTGTTCGCCCGGCTTCAAGCCAACCTTGTCGGCCGCGATCTCCAGCCGCACCCACTTGCCCACTTCCGGCAGCGGGCCCGCGTGCAACCGGCCGGGTGTGTTGTCGGCGCCGAACTCGACCGCGTTCGCCCCCCAGTAGGCCCGGTGCTCCCATGAGCCGTTGTTGAATTGCAGCATGACCGATTTCGGCGGCTTCGCCGGGTCGAGATAGACGTAACTGAATAAGACGTCGCCCGACGCCACTTTCAGCGGCGTCTTCGCTCCGGTGAAAAAGTGCTGCACCGTGCCCGCGCCGTCGCGGGCGCTGGCCCGCTTCCCCTTGAACACCGGGCTGGGCGCTTCCACCCAACGCCACGGCTCGCCGGAGACGGCCGCTTGGGCGCCTTCGGGCAGGTCGTCGTCGATCCAGACGTACTCGCGCGGCGCCGACGGCGCTTCCTTCACCGGATCGTCGTATTTCATCTCCGCGATCGTCTTTTCGATCTGAGCTTTCAGTTCGACCGCGCGGTCGGCCAGCCGTTTGATTTCGGCGTCCTGGTCGTTCGTCGTCAGTTGAACAAACGGCGGCGGGGCGGCGGTGTTGCCGTCCATCGCCGCGTCGGTCGAGCTGTTGAAGAAGGCGAAGAACTGGTAGAACTCGCGCTGGCTCACCGGATCGAACTTGTGGTCGTGGCAGACGGCGCAGCCCAGCGTCAGCCCCAGAAAGACCGAACCGGTCGTTTCGACGCGGTCGACGGCGTAGCGCACCCGCACCTCTTCGTCGATGGAACCGCCTTCGCTGGTGGTGACGTTGCAGCGGTTGAAGCCAGACGCGACTTTCTGCTCGCGGGTGGCGTTCGGCAGCAGGTCGCCGGCCACCTGTTCGACAACAAAGCGGTTGAACGGCACGCCGTCGTTGAAGGCGCGGATGACCCAGTCGCGGTAGGGCCAGAGCGAACGTTCGTTGTCGAAGTGCAGGCCGTGGCTGTCGCCGTAGCGGGCGGCGTCGAGCCAATAGCGCCCCAGGTGTTCACCAAAGCGGGGCGAGGCCAGCAGCCGGTCGATTAGTTCCTCATAGGCCCGCGGCGACGCATCGGCGACGAAGGCGTCGATCTCGGCGGGGGTGGGGGGCAGGCCGGTCAAATCGTAGGTGGCCCGACGGATCAGCGTCGTGCGGTCGGCTTCGGGGGTCGGCGTCAGGCCGTCGGCCTCGATCCGCGCGTCTAGGAAGCGGTCGATCGGATGGCGGACGGCCCCGTCCTTTGAAACAGTGGCCGTCGGCGGGTCGAAGCGCGTCGGTTTCTCGAACGCCCAGTGCCCGCGCCATTTGGCGCCGTCGTCGATCCACCGGCGGAGCGTTTCAATCTGACCCGCCGACAGCGGCTTGCCGGTCTCCGGCGGCGGCATGAGTTCGTCGGCGTTCTTCGTGGTCAGGCGCGCCATCATCGCACTGACGTGCGAATCGCCGGCGACCACCGCGCGGCCCCCGGAAGGCAGGGCCAGCGCCGCTCCTTCGGGAGTGTCGAGCCGCAGGCCGGCCTGCCGCTGGGCGGCGTCGGGACCGTGGCACTGAAAGCAGTGGTTCGACAAGATCGGTCGGACGTCGCGGTTGAAATCGACGACCGGCGCCGCCGCCGCGGGCAAAGCCGCAACGGCCGACCCCATCGCCAACACCGCCGCACCGCGGGCGATAGATCCACGAAACGTTCGACCGATCGGTGCCATGCCGTTGGTTGTCATGCGAGGTCTCTTCGGCGGGTCGGAGTTTGGCGGTAGGTCGACGGCGGAGAAACGAAGCGCCGCCCCGTTGTCGGCTTGGGATAAGGATCGCGCGTTCGTCTCAGGGGCGCCGCCCCTCAACAACTGTAACCGCTTGAGGGGCGAATGGCGAGTCCACTTGACGAGATTTGATCAGATCGTCGCCGGGTCGAAGGAGTCGTTGAGACACTTTCGCGCCGGAAGCGGAAGTTCGGGCCGTCGGCGCGGATTGCGCCGCGCGGAGCGACGACGCGCTTCGCGCGGCCGGCGTCTTGGATGGAATCGTTGCGCCATGAAAGGCTTGATTGAACCGGTCGCGCGGATCGGTATATCTCGCGGAAACGAGGCCGAGAAGCACCGGGAGGCCGTGATGCGCGTACGCTATTTCGCTCTCGATCGTCGGCAGCAGCTCTGGAAGGCGTCGCAGGCCGCC
>JBOFFD010000832.1:0-6338 GCA_051648425.1 Planctomycetia bacterium | reverse complement strand
TGGTGGTGGGCGGCGGCGGACCGATCGTCCGTCGCGTGGCGTTCGCGGCCGACGGCGGCTTCACGCTGGGCGTCGGGACCGTGGCCGGCAAGGGCGACGAACCGCCGCCGATCGTGAAGTCGTTTCGCCTCGACGACGCGGAATTGAAGCAGCTTCCCGTCGACCGGATCGTTTGGCGCCGCTCGATCGACGGCGCCGGCGACTGGTCCGTCGCCGTGACGCCGAACCGACGTCGGCTGCAACTGGCGCGCGGCGCGGCGCGGGCGGGGTTCATCGACCTCGACCCGGTGGTTCAGGGTCGGGCCGTCTGCTGGTGCTTCCTGGCCGACGCCGTCGGCGTGCCGTTCGCCATCGCCGTTGGTACGGACGTGCAGAACGCGATCTTCATCCATCAACTGACGGCGGAAGGGCCGGCGCCGTTGCGGCGGATGTTCCGGGACCACGCCGACGTTGTCGTGTCGCTTGGCGCCTCGCCCGACGGTCGGTGGCTGGCGTCGTCGTCGTTGGACCGAACGGTCAAGTTGTGGAGCCTGGAAGGGCTGCGGGCGATCGACGGCGTGTTTTCGGCGGAAACGATCTGGGGGGCGGTGTTCGAGGCGAAAGAGCAGGGCGCGGCGGTGCTGGCGACGGTGCCGGCGGGCGTCGCCGCCCATCGTGGACTGCGGGTGGGCGACCGAATCACCCGGTTGCGCCGGGCGTCGCCCGCCGACGGCAAGGCGGTCGAAACGATCGACGATCCGCGCGGCGTCGTCGCGGCGTTGGCGTCGATCCCGCCGTGGCAGACCGTCGTCCTTTCGGTGTCACGCGACGGCCAGCCGCTGAAGGAACCGATCCTGGTCGTGCCCGGCTGGGAGCCGGTCGTGTCGTTGTACGTCGACGGCCGGGGCGAGTGGGCCTACTGGACGCCGCAGGGTTTTTACAACGCTTCCGTCGACGGCGACCGCCTGTTCGGCTGGCAGATCAACCGTGGACCGGCCGAGCGGCCCGACTTCTTCCTCGCCGACCAGTTCCGCGACCAGTTGGAACGGCCGAACGTGTTGCGGCGATTGTTGGAAGCCGGCAGCTTGCTCGAAGCGCTGCGGCTCGCCGGCGTCAACGACGGCAAGGGCGACGGCGACCGCATCGAAGGGCTGGCGGCGCGAGTTCCCAAGGTGACGCTGACGGAACCGCGCGACGCGGCGTCGATCCCGGCGGGAGGCGTCGTGCGCATCGTCGCCGAGATCGAGTTTCCCGACGCGGCGTCGGTCGATCGGTATGAGGCGCGGGCGACAACCAACGGCTACCCGGCCGAGCAAGTGCTGTCGGAACGCATGGGCAACCGACGGCGGGTCGAATGGCGAACGACGCCGCCCGACGCCTGGAACCGGGTGTCGGTGGAAGTCGCCGGGGTCGACGGCGACCGCGAAACGATCCGCGCCGGCGACGCGGTGCTGGTCCACGCCGCCGTCGACAAGCCGCGCCGTCGGCTGCACCTCTTGACGCTCGCCGTCGGTGCGTATCCCGCGAAGGAACTGCGGCTCGACTTTCCGGTGGTCGACGCGAAAAGCCTGGTGGAAACGTTGTCGCGGCGAAGCGGCGCCTTTTACGAACTGGGCGAGGTTCGGTCGCTGGCCGACGGCGAAGTCACGCGAATGGGGGTGGAGGGGGCCGTTGACGACCTGCTGCGCCGCCTGCGGTCCGCCGACCAAAACGACCTGCTGATGGTGTTCGTCGCCGGTCACGGCGTGGCGTTCGGCGCCGACTACTTCCTCATTCCGCCGGTGGCGCTGCCCGGCGATCTCAACGAAGAAACAGTGCGATCGGTCGGCATCCCCTGGTCGGAGTTCCGCCGACTGAACGGCGCCCGCTGCCGAAAGGTTTTTCTGCTCGACACCTGCTACGCCGGCAACGTGTTGGAAGCGGAGTCGCTGGACGACGCCAAAGCCCGCGTCCGCCCGCTGCAACGCGACCAGGCGCTGGTGGTGTCGGCGACCGACGTGAACCAGTCGGCGCTGGAGTTCACTTCCTTCGGCCACGGCGCCTTCACCAAGGTGCTGCTCGACGCCCTGGACGGCAAGGCCGACGGTTCGATGCGGTCGGCGGGCGAGGCCGTCGGCGTGGACGCCCGCCGCGACGGTTCGATCGATCTCGCCGAAGCGGTGCGTTATGTGGAACTGGAAGTGCCCCGCCTGACGGCTCGGCTGCAAACGCCGAAGACGAACCCGCTCGACCTGTTGGACCTGATCGACCTGCCGCTGGTGCGGGTCGACGCGAAACCGTGACGCTCCGTCCGACCGACGGGCAGGCCGCGGGAATCGGGTCGGCCCGCCCTTTTTCCTGGTGGGTCGTCGAAAAAACCGCGGATTGACGCCGTTCGCCGATCGTGGTACGCCCCCGTTCTTCTGGGGAGGGTCCGCGATGATTCCACCGCGCTCGACGAGACGGGAAGCCGTCGTCGGCCGCCTTTCGGTCGACGCGGCGGCGACGCTTCCTCGAAGCGCCCGCCACGGGTTCGGTCCGGCGTGGCTCGGCCCCCGCTGGGTTGGCCTTTCCCTCGTCTGCGTTTTCGTTTTCTTGGTCCACTGGGCGACTTTCGACCGCCAAGGGTTCTGGTACGACGAAGTGCGGACCGCGATGGCCGGCCGGCTGGAGTTCGGCGCCATGCTGCTCGAGCGGGCGCTGCAAGGGCATCATCCGCTCTACTTCTCTTTGTCGTGGCTGGTGCAGCGTCTTTTCGGCGACGCGGAGTGGGTGCTGCGGCTGCCCAGCATCTTGTTCGGGCTGGCCTGCCTGCCGATGGTGTACCGCATCGTGCGGCGGTCGTTCGGCGCCCGCGCCGGCTTCATGGCCGCCGTAATGGTCGCCGTTCATCCCACCGTCGTTCAGGTCACGCAATTCGCGCGCATGTACACGCTGTCGATGCTGCTGCTGCTCGTCGTCGTCGACGCCGTGCAACGGGGCGAGGCGCACGCCCAGCGTCTGGCGGACGACGGGCTGACCCCCGACGAACGGGCGTCGGAAACGAAGTCGCTGGCGCGCGACGCTTGGATCGTGGCGGCGGCCACCGCCTTGCTGCTCGTCACGCACTACGCCGCCTACATGGCGTACGCGGCGGTGGTCGTCTACCTTGCCGTCGGCGGCAACCGCACGCGCCGACTGCTGTACGGGGCGGCGTGCGGTTTCGCCCTGGTCGCCCCCTGGCTGGCGGTGCAAACGTACGTCGACTTCGTGCTGCGGTCGCGCGGGGTCGGTTGGCACATCGCCGACGCCGGCGGCTTCGCACCGGCGCACCTCTTTTCGCTGATGCACCGGCTGCATGCGGTGGCTGGGTCGGGCTGGGGGGCGAACGCGGCCGGCGCGGCGGCGGTGGCCGCCGGCCTGTGCCTCGTGGCGAAGCGCGGCCGACCGGCGTGGCTGCTGGCGGCGGTGTGGCTGGGTCCGCCGGCCGTGGCGGCGCTGTTGGGGCTGGCCGGCTTCCCCAGCGTGGCGAGCCGCCCCCGTTACTTCACGGCGTCGACGATCGCCGGCGCGGCGATTCTCGCGGCTGCGGTCGTTGGGCTGCCGAACGTCTCTCGGCTCGGGCCGTGGTTGCGGCGCGGGCTGGCGGTCGGATTGGTGACGGTGGCGGCCGTCGCGGCCGTCGGCGAGCTGTCGACGGTCCGCCAGCCGCTGCGCGACGCCGCCGCCGTGTTGCGCGGCGAGATCGACGCCGACGAACGGCTGATCGTCGTCGGCAACGAGCTGACGCAGTACGAGTTCGACTACTACCTGCCGGGGGCGTTCACCTTCTTGCCGATGGAGTCCGCGCCCGAGGCGTTCCCCGACGCGGCCGCCTATCAGGAATACGTCACGGCGAAGGCCGCCCGCGCCGCGGCGGCGACCGACGACGGCGGCGAAGTCGCCGGCGTGTGGGTCTTCATCGACTGGAAGCGCTACACCCCGGCGGCCGGCCGCGAGAAACACGTCCTCGACCCGAAGCGGCTGGTCGCCCGAATCCAAGCCGATTTCGCCCTCCGCGCCGACGGCTTTGCCGCCGTCCCCACCGAACGGAAAGTGAACGGCCTGGCCCTGCTCCACTTCCGGCGTTGACGGCCCGGCCCGCGATTTTCCCGGCTTGCTTGCCGAACACGAAAAGCCCGTGTATACTTCGACGAAGTTCCGGGCCGAGCCTTTCCTTCGGGGATGAGCGTCGACGCGGAACACTCTCCAAGCCGGAGTGGCGGAATTGGCAGACGCGCTAGCTTGAGGTGCTAGTGGGGGCAACCTCGTGCAGGTTCGAGTCCTGTCTTCGGCATCAATGACTTACGTCGAATCCACCTCGCAAGACCTCGAAAAACGTGAACCCCTGGTGAACCCTTCCACCGCGAACCGGTGGACTTTCCCCGCGCCGTTCGGCAAATTATCCTCATGGCAACCATCCAGCGTTTACCCTCGGGGAAGTTCCGGGCGGGCGTGAAACTCGACGGCCGCAAGGTCTGGTCGTGCGCGGTCGTTGAACGCGCCGAAGCCGTCGGTCTCGGCCACCGCATGGACGACTCGCTCCGCCGGCTCGCCAACGGTCTTCTCCAACCCCCGCCGCCGCCCATAGACCCCGCCGCTTGGCTAATCTCCGACGGCCGGTCTACAGTCGAGAAGCCGGCGCCCGCCGCCCCGTCGAAGTCGCTCGGCGACCTTCTCGACCTGTGGGCGGACGCTACGAAGAACCTCGAAGCGACCACGCAGACGACCCGCAGGGTTCACGACAAGCGGCTCCGTGAACTCTTGGGGGCGGCCCGGCCGCTGGCGGCGATCGACAACGCGACGCTCCAAACCTACGTCGACGACCGGTCCGCGATGACGTGGCGGGGTCGGCGGATCGGCCGCGCCACGATCGAAAAGGAACTCGCCACGTTGGGCGCCGCTTGGCGGCACGCGGCCCGCAAGAAGTTCCACCCGCACCCGTGGCCCGGCGGCGGACTGCGGTTCCCACGCGGGCGGGAGAAGCCGCCGTACGCGACGCGGGCGGAGATCGAACGGCGCGTCAAGGCCGGCATCTCCGACGCGGAAGCAACCGAGTTGTGGAAGGCGCTGTTCCTGACGGCGTCGGAAGTCGTCGACCTGGTGACGACGGTCGCCGCGTTGGATGACGTACCGCCGTGGTTGCCGGCGGCGGTCGCGGTCGCGGCCTACTCGGGCGCAAGGCGGTCCGAGCTTGCTCGACTGGAGTGGGGGCACATCGACTTCGACGGACCGTCGCCGACCGTGACCCTGACGGAGAAGAAGCGTCGCGCCGACCAGACGACGACGCGGCGCGTTCCCTTGGCGGCCCCGGCGGCGAGGCATCTGAAGGCGTGGCGGGAACGGCATCCCGGCGGCGCGGCGGTGTTCCGCTTCGCCGAAGTCGTGTATTCGAGCAAGCGGAAGAAGGGGTCGGCGGCGGCCGACGCGACGTGCGACGAGTTCGCCCACCATCTGCGGCAGACCCTCGACCGAACGCCGTGGAACGTGGTCAGCGGCTGGCACGTGCTGCGGCACAGCTTCATCAGCAACTGCGCCGCCGCCGGCGTCGACCAGCGGCTCATCGACTCGTGGGTGGGGCACTCGACGGAAGAACAGCGCCGCCGCTACCGCCACTTGATCCCGGCGCGGGCGGCGTCGGAACTGGATCGCGTGTTCGGCGGCGACTGACCAGTTCGGTGAGAGCCGTCCGGGGTATCTTCCAATGGCGCCGCTTCCCTTCCTGCACGGCCCCCGGAATCTCTCCGGTGCGACAGCGGTCGCGGACTTCCCATTCGCACAGGCCGAGCACTTCCGCCGCCTGCTGCGGCGTCAACCACTGGCATAGGCCGACGGCGTCTTGAAGATGGCGGATCAGCGACTCCAGGTCGCCCACTCGGTTGGCGAGCCGCGCGTGTTCCTCGGCCGTGACGACGTTCAACTGCATGGGCGGGCCTCCTTCGGGGCGAGTTCGGGGGAGTTCGCCAGCGGCGGTTGGGCCGCCGTCTGGAATTGCACTTCCATCTCCAGGTCGTGGACGGCGTCGACGAACTCGGGGCCCGCCGCCGTCCCTTCGAGCAACGGCCGGACGTCGTCCAGCGCCGCCATCACCAGCTTCATCCGCTCGTGCAGGTTGCCGAGGCGGTGCGGCGTCGCTCGTTCGTAGGCGGCGCTGGCGCCGGCCGCTTCGACGACGGCGCCGGGCGCCAGACCGACCCGACGCTTCCCGCCGCCGACGCTCTTCTTCTTCGTCTTCATTCCCGCCCCCTTGCTTCGTCGGGGAACTTCGGAAGTTCGTTCGCCAGCGTCAGCAGCGTGATGGCCGAGCGGCACTCCCCTTGCAGGTAGTCCAGCCGTTCCAGCAGGTCCACCACCTCCGCCGA
>JBOFFD010000831.1:0-5985 GCA_051648425.1 Planctomycetia bacterium | reverse complement strand
GGTGGAGGAATTCATGGAAGCCCTCCGCGGGCTTCCGGCGAAGGTCGCCGCGGACTTCGACCATCCGGAGGTGCAGTACACATGACACCGCTGACAGGCTGATGGCATCTTTCTGATGAAGTTATTTGCCGACGTAATAGGCCGCCGGAGTGGTGACTACAAGTGCGACCCAACACCGCCATGTCCAGCCGGCAACCGGGCGAAGGGTTTTTCCTGAGTTTGATGCAGAACTCTTCGTCGTCCGGGTCTTTAGTGCAAACTTCAGTCATCGTGCAATCGGTGGATTGACACGCCACCACACCGCAATCATGGTTGGGGCACGCGCCTCCGCGAATTCGCTCTTGCTCGATATCGCTAAGATGTCGCGGGCTTGCGGACGATTGCGAAAGACCTCCGATGACGGCAGCACATGCGATCAATAGGAAAAGAAATCGAGTGGCATTCTTCACAGTCAACTCCTGCTGAAGAGCGATTGGATGTGGTACTACGACCCACTCCAATTCGTTTACATTATCATGTTCTTCAGGATCGCATATTACGATTTATCGATTATTTCATGAAGATCAGGTTAAGAAAAATCTGGCGGCGACTTCATGGAAGTGGAACTGACGGTCGACGCCCGCGACGCCCGCGACGACTTCGAGTATGTCTGATCGAAGACCCGAAGCCGGCGGGCTGCGAGCCGACGGACCAGGAAAGCGGCTATGGCGACGGCTTCGGCCGCCGAGAGCTGCGCGACGAACGGACGGCCTTCTTCGCCGCCGCGCTCGACCGCGGCAAGCACGCCGTCCGCTACCGGCTGCGGGCCGAGACGCCGGTCCTCTTCCACGCGCTGCCGGCCAGCGCCGAATGCCTGTACGCCGCTCCGGTGCGCGGCGCCTCCGCCGGCCGGACGATCACCGTCGCCGAGTGACGCCGGCCTGACAGTCTTCCCGTTCTCCGGGAACCGTCCGCGGGCGGCGGACGTCCAACATTGCGACCGCCGCGGCGAGGTTTGTCGGCGGTTCCTTTCACGCTCTACGGCGGAGTTCCGCCGGTCGGGCCGCTTTTTCTAAAACGATGGCGGCGCGGCGCGCCCGCCCCCGCTTGGACGGCGGTTTCTTTTCCAGGAGACGGATTCCATGAGTCTTCCCGCGTCATCCTTCACGAACCCGTTCGTTTCGCCGCGCCACTGGGCCAGGCTGGTACTTCTGGCGGGAATCGCGACGGCCGCCGCCGTCGGCTGGGCCGCCGAGAAGAAGGCCGTCGAAAAGCAGGAAGCCGAAGCGGTGCTGCGGCGGGCCGACGAGGCGTTCAAGCTGCAGTCGTACGAGACGGCGCTGCGGGAAGTCGACGCCCTGTTGAAGAAGGCGCCGGAGCCGAAGATCGCCCAGGCCGCCCGGCGGATTCAAGGGTTGTCGTACGTCCGACTGCAACGGTTCGACGCCGGATTGCAGACGCTCGACGACCTCGTTCGGCAGGCGCCGGGGCTGAAAGGTGACGTCGAAATCCTTGACGCCCAGGCGACGTGCGCCATGGAAACGTCGCCGTGGGACCAGCCGCCGGGGGTGGTCGCGGAGCGCGTCGAAGCGGCGGTGAAAGCGTGGCGGGAACAAAAGAACCAGCCCCGACGGCTGTCGCTGCTGTTTCGGCTGGGCGACTTTCAGAAACAGCGGGCGAACGTCGGCATGTTCCCCGCCGGCCTCGTCGCGTCGCTGGCGACCTACGAACGGATTCTGGCCGACGGCGTCTCGGCCGACGACCAAGTGCGGGCGCTGGCCGCCCAGGCCGAGGCCGTCCGCAACTATTACAGCCAACTCGTCAACTGGGCCGAACGTGAACCGGGCGCGAAGCCCGATCCGAAGTTCGACGTCGGCAAGCCGGCCGTCTTAGTGGAACGGTTCGAGCGCGAGATCGTTCGGCGGTTCCCGGAAGCGGCGTCGGCGCCGGGGGCCTTGTTGCGGATCGGTGAGTTCTGGAACCAGGGGGGACCGAACGACTACGTCGCCGCCTTAAAGGTTTTTGACGAACTCGTCGCCAAGTATCCGACGGCTCCCGAAGCGAAATCGGCCGCCGACGGCGCCGCCGAGATCAAGGCGCCCCGGCTGGCGGTTTCGCTGGTCGACGTGGTCGCGCCGGGCGTGAAGCCGGTGCTGAAC
Organism: Planctomycetia bacterium; assembly: GCA_051648425.1. Taxonomy (GTDB): domain Bacteria; phylum Planctomycetota; class Planctomycetia; order Kolteriales; family Kolteriaceae; genus JBOFFD01. Next base: position 3,847 of record JBOFFD010000831.1, on the reverse strand, counting down.
TGGTCGGCGCGCAACGTGCCGACCGTCGAACTGACCGCCTACCGCGTCGACCTGTGGGACGTCTTCACGAAGATCGGCGTCCCCGACCGGATCGACCTGTATCCGATCGACGGCTTGAAGCCGACCGCCCAGTGGAAGGCCGAAAGCGGCGCCCGCGATTTCAGGCCGGTGCAGAACGACGACAAGACGCGGTGGACGGCGCCGCTGGACGCCAAGGGGGCGTACATCGTCGTCGCCAAGGGGAAGAACACCCAGGGGGTTGAGGCGACGGCGCGAACGTTCGCGATCGTCGGCGACCTGGCGGCGGTGGCGAAGGCGGCCGACGCCGGCACGCTGTTGTTCGTCGTCGACGCGACGACCGGCAAGCCGCGGGCCGGCGCCGAAGTTTTGAGCGCTTCGCTGTCGCAGAAGCCTGGCACTGCCGAAATGCTGGTCGAAACGAAGAAACAGGCCGTCGGCGACGACGGCCGGCTGGATCTTCCGGTCGGGCGGAAGCCGGCGGACGGCGGTACTCCAACCTTCTTCGTCGCACGGCAGGGGGACGACGCCGCGGTGGTGTCGAACGGCGCCGGCCAATACTGGTGGCGGGTGAACGCGAACGAGCTGCGGGTCTACTCCTACACCGATCGGCCGGTGTACAGGCCGGAGCAGACGGTCCACTTCAAACACATCCTGCGTCGCTACGCCGACGGCGTCACCACCACCCCCGCGAAAACGACCGTGAAGGCGAAAGTGTTCGACGCCGCCGGCGCCCTGGTGTTCGAGAAGGAACTGCTCACCGACGACGCCGGCGCCGTCTCCGGCGGCTTCACCCTCGGCAGCGAACCGCCGCTGGGGCAGTACCGGTTGGTGATCGAAGGCCCGTTCGACGTGCGACTCGACGTCGGTCCCGGGGCCGTCTTCCGCGTCGAAGAGTACCGCAAGCCGGAATTCACCGTGACGGCGGCCGCCGCCAAGCCGACCTACCGGCTGGGCGACAAGCTGGAAGTGAAGGTCCACGGCGACTACTACTTCGGCGGCCCGGTGGCGAACGCCGACGGCACGTTCACCGTTTACCGCGAAGCGTTCCACCGCTCGTTCCGCCGGCCGCAGCCGTACGATTGGCTGTACAACACGCCGTTCTTCGAGGGGAACGCCGGCTTCCGCGGCGGGTTCCACGGCGGCCGACGCGGCTATTGGCCGAACTACCGCCGCGACCTCGTCGCCACGGGCGCGTACCGCACCGACGCCGCCGGCAACGCCACGCTTTCCATCGAGGCCAAGCCGTTCGACGCCACCCCCAACGACGACGTGCAGTTCGTCTTCGACGTGAAGCTGGCCGACTCCAGCCGCCGCGAAATCGAAACGGCGACGACCGTCCGCGTCACCCGCACGGCGTTGTTCGTCGACGTCGAACCGCGCAGCCGGCTGTACGGCTTGAACGATCTGGTGCGGGCGCGGGTGGAAGTGTTCAACGCCGACGACAAACCGCAGCCGCTGGCCGGCCGGGCGGTGGTTTCGTTCGTCACCCGCCGCGAAGAGACCGACGAAAACGGCGCGGTGGTTAAGCCGGAGGAACTCCGAGAAGTTAAGAAGCTGGACGTGCCGGTGAAGGCCGACGCCGCCGGCTTGGTCGAGTTCAAGGCGGAAGAGGCGGGCTACTACCGGATCGACGTGCGCGGCCCCGACCCGTACGGCGGCGAGGTGGTCGGCACGACCTACGTCTGGGTCGCCGGCGACGAAGGGTCGCTGCGGCACGTCGCCCAAAGCGATCTGGAACTGGTCCTTGACGAACCGCTGCACAAGCCGGGCGAGGTCGCCCGCGTATTGGTGAACAGCCGGTTCACCGACGCCTACGTGCTGCTGACCGCCGAGGCCGACGGCGTCTACTTCCACAAGGTGGTGTACCTGCCGGCGGCGAAGGGGTCGGCGACGGTCGAAATCCCCGTGCCGAAATCGTTCGCACCGGCGGTGACGCTGCGGGCGTTGCTGCTGCGCGACCGGAAGATGCACGTCGTCGAAGAAGAGCTGCGGGTGCCGCCGACCGACGAACTGCTGGCCGTCGACGTGACGGCCGGCAAGGAAGTCTTCGAGCCGCGCGAAGAGACCGACGTCGTGGTGACGGTGGTCGACGCGGCCGGCAAGCCGGCGGCCGGCGCGCAGGTGTCGCTGGGCGTGTTCGACGCCTCTACCTTGTACATCCAGCCGGAAACCCGCGGCGACGTCCGCGCCTTCTTCCACGGCCGCAAACGCTACGACGGCGTCGTTTCGTCGAACTCGTTTGGGCCGATCGGCAACGGCGCCCAGTGGGGCGGCCGCTTCCGGAACGAGCAGTTCATGTTCGGCGCCGCCGGGATGCGACTCAACGCGCCGAGGGCCGCTCCTTTGGATGTCGCGGAAATGGCGGTCGGCCGGGCGATGCCGATTGCCATGGCCAAGGGGCAAGCCGGCGGCGTGGCGGACGTGGTCGTGCGCAGCGAGTTCCCCGACGCCGTCTTCTGGGCGGCGCACCTTGTGACTGACGCCGCCGGCAAGGCGAAGGCCCGCGTGCGGTTCCCCGATTCGCTCACGCAGTGGCGGCTGACCGCCGTCGCGCATACCGCCGGTTCAGAGGTCGGCGAAGCGAAGAGCGAAGTCCGCACCAAGAAGAACCTGCTGGTGCGGTTGGAGACGCCGCGGTTCCTCGTCGAACGCGACAAAGCCGTCTTCAGCGCGATCGTTCACAACTACACGGCCGAGGCGCAAACCGCCGCCGTACGGTTCGACGTCGGGCCGATTCTGGCGTTGGGCGAAGCCGAAGGCGTGAAGCCGACGGACGGCCGCCGGCTGGAACGGACCGTCGAAATCGCCGCCGGCGGCGAAGCCCGGCTCGACTTCCCGGCCGAGGCGCTGGCGGCCGGCGCCGCGGAGGTGACGGTGCGCGTCGCCGCGCCGGGCGGTTCCGACGGCATGGTGAAAAGCCTGCCGGTGCTGGAATACGGCGCCATGCTGCAATACGTGGAAAGCGGCCGAATGGTCGGCGCCGGCGACCCCACCGAACAGTCCGTCACGGCGCGTTTGACGCTGCCGGAAAAGATCCGCGGCGGATCGGCGAAGATCACGGTTTCCGTACAGCCGAGCGTGGCGGGCGTCATGCTGCAATCGCTGCCGTACCTCGTCGAGTTCCCCTACGGCTGCGTCGAACAGACGATGAGCCGATTCCTGCCGGCCGTTCTGACGGCGCACACGCTGCGGAAACTGAATCTGAACTTGGCCGATCTGAAAGACAAGGCGGCGAAAGACGCGGTCGCCGGGAAACGGCTCGCCGATCTGAATAAAAACCCGGTGTACGACGATAAGAAACTGAAGGAGATCGTCGACGCCGGTCTGAAGCGAATCTTAGAGATGCGCAACGGCGACGGCGGCTGGGGCTGGTGGAAGAGCGACGCCAGCAACCCGTACCTGACGGCGTATGTAACCGCCGGACTGGCGACCGCCCAAGAGGCGGGCGTCGCCGTCGATCCGGCGGTGTTGGACGCGGCGGTCGAGTTCCTGAAGCGCGAAGCGCTGCGTCCGGAAACGATCTCGCGGTATTCGTGGCAGGAAGACGGCGAGGCGTCGTTGCGGGTGTACATGCTGTACGCCGTCGGCCGAGCGCGGCCGAACCGGCTGGCCGAGCCGGACGCCGCCGCCGCGCTGCGGAAGCAATACGCCGCCCGCGACGGCTTGACCGACTACGCCCGCGCCCTCTTGGCGCTGAATCTGCACCGCGCCGGCCTGAACGAAGAGGCGGGCGTGGTGCTGGCGAACATCAAAGACCGGGCGCGGGTCGACGCCGCCGCCGACACCGCCTACTGGGGCGAAGCCGAGGGCTGGTTCTACTGGCACC
>JBOFFD010000830.1:0-3279 GCA_051648425.1 Planctomycetia bacterium | reverse complement strand
GAGCCTTGCTTCGACGAATCGATGTTGTCGAGCGGCCGCGGCATCCTGATGATTAAGACGTTCATGACCGACGTCCGCTACGACCACGGCGGCCGACGCATCATCATGACGCTGAACCGCCCCACGCAACGGCCGGTCGCCATCGGCGAACCCGCCCGCGCGGTGCCGCTGCGAGCCGACGGCTCGGTCGATTGGGACGCCGCCTACCGAGCCGGCGGCCGCACGTCGCTCGACGCCGGCCACGCCACCATGTCGCAGATCAGCAGCGTCCAACGAGTCTTACTCGAAATCCAAGCGACCCTGGCCCCGGTCTATCTTCCCGCGGAAGTCTCCGGCTGCCGCCAGATCGACGATGGCAATTTCCAACTGACCTGCCATTTCCGTTCGCGATCCAACTCCGGCGGCTTCATCGCCCTCGACGACGACGAAGACCTTGAGGAGATCGACAAGGTGGTCGGCGGTCTTCTTCGCCAACAAAACACCAATCCGCTGGACGGCGACCCACGCCGCGCACACCCCCGCTTCATTTTCACCGAACGGATCGGCGTCGCCGCGACCGCCCAAGACAAGCCCGGTTTCGCCTTCGCCCGCGACCTATCCGGCGGCGGCGTCGCGTTCATTTTCACTCGCGATCTGTCCGTCGGTTCGTCGGTCGTCGTCTTCCTTCCCCAAACCGGCGGCCGCAGCCTTCGGCTTCAAACCGAAGTCGTCCGTTGCATCGAACTGGTCGAAAACGTCTTCGACGTCGGCGTGCGATTCACCGGCTGGGCCTGACCCCATCGGCGCCGCACCCACAAGCGCCGACGAAGCCCGGAGGCCGCATGCGCTATCAGACCACACTTCGTGGCGAGCATTTCGTCTTCGACCGACTCGCCGAGGTGTTGGCGAAGGCCAACGAGGAGAAGTCGGGCGACCAGTTGGCGGGACTCGCGGCGGCGTCGAACCGCGAGCGGGTCGCCGCCAAGATGGTGCTGGCCGACCTGCCCCTTCGCCTCTTCCTTGATGAACCAGTGGTCGATCCCGCAACCGACGACGTCACCCGCGCGATCCTCGAAACGCACGACGCCGTCGGCTTCGCACCGCTGGCCGGGCTGACCGTCGGTGAGTACCGCGAGTTCCTGCTCTCGGAGGAAGCCGACGGCGCGGCCCTGTGCCGGCTGCACCGCGCGACCACGCCCGAAATGGCGGCGGCGGCCGCCAAACTGATGAGCAACAAGGAAATGGTGCTGGTCGCGTCGAAGATCCGCGTCGTCACGCGCTGCCGCAACACGGTCGGCGGGCCGGGCGTCTTAGCCGTCCGTTTGCAACCGAACCACCCCAACGACGACCTGGCCGGCATCTTGTGGGGCGCCGTCGACGGCTTGACGTTCGGCTGCGGCGACGCCGTCATCGGCATCAACCCGGCGGCCGATTCCGTCGACGCCGTCTCGGCCGTCTTAGCTGGAATCGATCGACTTGTCGACGCCTTCGCCATCCCGACGCAGGGATGCTGCCTCGCGCACGCCACCACCCAACTGGCCGCCCTCGACCGCGGCGCGCCGGTCGACCTACTGTTTCAATCGGTCGCCGGCACCCAGGCCGCCAACGCGAGTTTCGGCGTCACGCTTTCGCTGCTGAAGGAGGGCCGGGAGAAGATTCTCGACGCCCGTTCCGGGCGCGACGTCTCCTGGGTCGGCCCGCAGTGCATGTACTTCGAGACGGGCCAGGGCAGCGCGCTCTCGGCCGACGCCCACCACGGCGTCGACCAACTGACGTTGGAAGCCCGCGCCTACGGCGTCGCCCGGCTTTTCGACCCGTTTCTGGTGAACACCGTCGTCGGGTTCATCGGACCGGAATACCTCTACGACGAACGACAGATCACCCGCGCCGGTTTGGAAGACCATTTCATGGGCAAGCTGCTCGGACTGCCGATGGGCTGCGACGTGTGTTACACCAACCATGCGGCGGCCGACCAGAACACCGTCGACAACCTGCTGCTCTTACTTTGCGCGGCCGGCGTGAACTACGTGATGGGGGTTCCCGCGTCCGACGACGTCATGCTGAACTATCAATCGACCAGTTACCACGACGCCGCCATGGCCCGCCGGCTTTTCAACTTACGACCGGCGCCGGAGTTCTTAGAATGGCTGGAAGCCGCGGGCCTGTTCACGGGCGGCCGGCTCGCCCCGGCCGACGACGACCTGCGCCGCCGCCTCGCCGCCGGGATGCAAAAAGTGCTGCCGGCGGTGTGACGCCGTTCGCGTAAGCCGCTTCACTCGCCCGCCGCCCAGCCGCTGCGGCGGTCGTCGGCGACCCCTTCCAAACCGCCGTTGTCGTCGATGCGGATCGAGTGGGCGTCGCCTTGGTTGCCCGGGTGGTTTTCCACCCTGTGACCCATCGCTTCCAGCCCGGCGACAAGTTCGGGATTCTTCTCGCGCAGCGAGCGCTCGATCCTTAAGACGTCGGGGAACCATTGATGATGGTGGCGCGGCGCGTCGACCGCGTCGCGGAGCGGCATGCCGAACTCGAAATGATTCAGCACGACCAAGAGCGTGGTGTTGATGATCGTTCGGCCGCCGGGGCTGCCGACGACCAACACCGGACGACCGTTCTTGGCGACGATCACCGGGTTCATCGAACTGAGCATCCGCTTGCCGGGAGCGATCTGATTCGGCGAGGTGCCGATCCGCCCCGTCCGATCGGTGTGGCCCGGCCGTAGGTTGAAGTCGGTCATTTCGTTGTTGAGCAGAAAGCCGGCGCCGCGCACCACGATCTTCGTGCCGAAGGCGTTTTCCAGCGTGGTGGTGAGCGAGACGGCCATGCCGTCGCCGTCGACGACGCTGAAATGCGTGGTGCTGGGGCCGCCGTCGGACAGAGCGACGTCTTTGGCGACGTCTTCGCTGGGGGTCGCTTTCTTAGGGTCGATGCCGGCGGCAAGTTCGGCGGCGTACTTGGGATCAAGCAGTTTCGCCGGCGGCGGGCCGACGAAATCGGCGTCGCCCAGATACCGCGCCCGGTCGGCGTAGGCGCGACGCATTGTCTCGGTGAGCAGATGGACGGTCTTAGGATTCCACCGACCGAGCTGCGGTTCGTCGGACCGCGGCAGATCGAGTTTTTCGACCATGTGAAGCATTTCAAGAATGATGGTACCGCCGGAACTCGGCGGCGGCGGCGCGTAGACGTCGTACCCGCGGAATCGACCGTGGATCGCCGGCCGTTCTTTCGCGTCGTACTCTTTAAGATCGTCGTGGGTGATGACGCCGTCGCCGGCTTTCATTTCCGCGACCAACAGGTCGGCCG
>JBOFFD010000829.1:0-9709 GCA_051648425.1 Planctomycetia bacterium | reverse complement strand
CCGCGAAAGACGAGGACGCGCCGCTGAGGAAAGCGGCGGCTAACAAGACGGGCGGACCGGGAGGTCCGCCCTACATTTAAACCGGTTCGTCTTAGACGGTCGGCTGCGCTTCGGCGTCGGCGAGTTCGGCGTCGGCGACCGGGGCCGGCGCTTCCTTCTCGTTGAAGAAGACGGCGAAGATCATCAGCACGACGCCGGCGAAGACGGCCGGCACGACCCAGAACTTCGCCCAGTCGTGGGCGCCGTCGGCCCCGGTGTACGCGGCCAGCACCCGGCCTGCGAGCACCGACCCGATGAACTGGCCGACGCCCAACGTCACCATCGCGATGAATCCCTGCGCGGCCGCCCGCAGGTGCGACGGCGCTTTGCGGTCGACGTAGATCTGCCCGGTCACGAAGAAGAAGTCGTAGCAGATGCCGTGCAGAATGATGCCGACGTACACCAGCGGCACGTTCAGCGACGCGAAGCACAAGTAGCGAACCACCCAGGCGACCATGCCGACGACCAGCATCCACTTCACGCCCAGCCGGACGAAGAAGATCGGCATGACGAGCATGAAAAGGATTTCCGACATCTGACCGAAGGTCATGGAGAAGGCCGGATTCGGAAAGCTGGTTTCATTCAGAAAGAGGTTGGTGAGGGCGTAGTAGAACTGCAACGGAATGCAGACGAGGAAGGAACCTAAGACGAACACTAAGAAAGAGGTTTCCTTCATCAGCGCGAGGGCTTCCAGACCAAGGACGTCGGCGAAGCGGACGGCGACGCCGCGGTTGGCCGGCGGCGTGTGCGGCAGGAAGAAGCTGAACACCCCCAAGGCGGCGCTGCAGACGGCGGCGATCTGCATCGGATACTTGGTCGGTTCGATCGAGCCGCCGGCGATTTCCTTGGCGACCAGGCCGACGACGACGCCCGCCGCGATCCAGCCGATGGTTCCCAAGACGCGAATGCCGGGGAACTCGGCCGCCGGGTTGGTCATCTGTCGGAAAGACAGCGAGTTCGTCAGCGCCAGCGTCGGCATGTAGCAGACGGCGTAGACGATGAGGATCGGGAACATGCCGGCGAAGGTCGTCTGCTGCGACGCCTGATACAAGACCACCGCCCCCAGAAGGTGCAGCACGCCCAGAATGCGTTCGGCGGCGAAGAAGCGGTCGGCGACCAAGCCGACGAGGAACGGCGCCAAGATGCCCCCCAGCGGAACCGTGGCATAGACCCAGCCGATTTCGTCGCCCGAGAACTTCAGCGCGCTGGCGAACGACGCCAACGTGACGAACCACGCCCCCCAGATGAAGTACTGGAGGAACATCATGATCGACAGACGAATCCGGATGTCGTTGTTCATCGCCCCTGCCGCGGGTTAGGGTTGCCGGCGAACGCAGGTTCGGACCGGCCGGTTGACGGAAAAATCGGCTGGATGTCAACGTATGGCGGCGGCGGCGGCCGACCAAGACGCGGCAGCCGTCCGCATCGACTTCACGGCCGTTACTTCTTCGGTTTGCGCGGTTGCAGACCGTCCGGCGGCGAATCGGGGGCGGGGACGTCGGCTGGGTAGGTCGCCCCTTCCCATTGCAGCATCGTCAGCGGGTGGACCGCCCCGCCGTCGGCCACGTACCGCAACATCGAGCGAATTTCCGGCCCGCGCAACGTGTAGCGGTCGAGTTCGTCGACGTGCACCCACTCCGCCTTCAACGACTCGGCGTCGGGGATCGACTTCAACGGGGAGTCGTCGGCCGGCGTCGCGGTGAAGACCACTCGCATGCGGGCCGAGGTCGGCGTCGGCGAATGCTCCACCCGCAGGATGCCGTCGAGCTTCACCAGAATGCCGGCTTCCTCCAGCGTCTCGCGGACCGCCGCGACAGCGAACGTTTCGCCCGGCTCGACCCGCCCCGCCGGCAGCGACCACGGCCGACCCATCTTCTTTTCGTGGACGAGGACGAACCGGTCGTCGCGCCGCACCACCACCATTGCGAAAAACCATGTGGGTATCGGATCGCGCGCCACTACTGCCCCTTTCCCGGTTCGTGCCGGTTTCGCCGACCGTTCCTATAATGAGACCGTTGCGAGCAACGTCGACCGTACCCGCAAGGTTTTTTCACCGTGGGCTTCCGCGCCGCGTTCGACGGTTCGCTCGCTCGACGGCGCGACGCCGCTCGGCAGGATGCACCCAGGAAAAGGATACGACGCATGAGGCAACGGCGGCAGGTCGCTTGGACGTTCTTTTCACGACGGACCACCCGCGTCCTTCTCGCCGTCGGCGGGCTTTGCTGCTTCGTCGGCGCCGCCCGCGCGCAGCCGTCGCCCGACTTCTTCGTCGGTTCGGGCGACTACGGCTTCCTTTCCCCGGAAATCTACAAGCTCGACCAACGGATCAACACGCTGCTGCTGCGCGACGTGAACCGCGACGGCAAGCTCGACGCGGTGGTCATCAACAACCTCAACAACCGCCTCGACGTACTGGAACAGCGCAAGGAAGGCGACGACGCCGAGGCCGGCTTCAAGGCCGACGTCAACGACCTGCCGAATCCCGGCCGGCTGAAGCATCGCAAGATTTCGATGACGCGGAACGTCACCTCGCTGGAAGTGGCCGACGTCAACGGCGACGACCGCCCCGATCTGGTCTATCTGGGCGAACCCGCCGGCCTGTACACCGAACTGCAGAAGCCCGACGGCGGCTTCGAGCGCGGTCAGACCTTCGAGCTGGCCGACATCCGCGGCAACAGTTGGGCGCTGGACGTCGGCGACCTCAACGGCGACGGCCGGCTGGACGTCGTCTTTCTGGGCAAGGAAAACCTGTACACGACGTTGCAGCAAGCCGACGGCCGGCTCGCCGACCCCACCCGCTACCGGCTGGCCGAGGGTGGCGGCGGCATGGTGAAGGTGCTCGATATGAACGCCGACGACCGACTCGACGTCGTCTACGTCGGTGAAGACCCGCAGTTCCCGGTCCATATCCGCTTCCAAAACAAGGCCGGCCAGCTCGGTGCCGAGCGCCGATTCAAGATCGACTCGCCGCGCGGCGTCGCCTACGCCGACCTCGACGGCAAGCCCGGCCCGGAAGTATTGACCGTCAGCGAGCTGTCGAATCGGCTGGAAATCCACACCCTGGCCCCCGCCGCGGTCACCGATGCCTCGCCCACCAGCCAACTGGTCTCGTTCCCGTTCGAGAAGAGCGGCAACGGCTCGCAGAACGACTTGGCCGCCGTCGACGTCGACGCCGACGGTAGGACCGACGTCGTGGTGTGCGACGCCGACGCCGCCCGCCTCACCGTCTACTTCCAGTCGGAAGGCGAGGGGCTGGACCTCGGCAAGTCGTTCCCGGCGATGGCCGGCATCAAGGCCGTCCGCGCTCTCGACTTGGCCGGCTTGGTTCCCGACGCCGCCGGGGAAAAAGACAAGAAGCGGACCGCCACCCTCGCCGTCCTCAGCGAAAAAGACAAGTCGATCGCCGTCTCGGCGTACGTCGACGGCCGGCTGACCTACCCGCAGGCGCTGCCCACCGCCGACCAACCGCTGGCGCTGCACGCCGTGGGATCGGGCGCCGGCGTTCGGCTGGTGTACGTCGTGGCGAAATCGAACGACGACGGGGAAAAATACTTCCTCCGCCGGCTCGCGCCAAAGGTCGACGGAGCCGCCGTGACTTGGACGGCCGACAAGATCGGCGACAAGGACGAACTGCCGCTCGACCTGGCCGGCAAGCCGTCGGACCTGCGGTCGTACGACGTCGACGCCGACGGTGTTCCCGACCTGCTGCTCTTCTTTCAGTTCCAGCCGCCGTTGGTCGTTTCGGGCGACGCCGCCGGCTCTTACCACGTGACCAAGACCACCGGCGGCGCCCTCGGCAACATCTCGCCCGCGCTGGTCTTCGGCGGCGCGCTGGAGACGAAGAAGGACGCCCCCGCCAGCTTCCTGGTCGCGCAGAACAACTACGTGCGTCGGCTGAAGCTGGCCGACGGCCGTTGGCAGGTGCTGGACCAAGCCAACGCCAGCGACGGCGTGGCGCGGGCGGCGGGCGTCGAGGCGCTTGATTTCGACGGCGACGGTGTTCTCGAACTGGCCTTCTACGACCGCGTCAGCCAGTCGGTGCTCTTTTTGAAGAAAGGCGACGACGGCCTTTTCAGCCGTTGGAAGCAGCAGAAGGTCGGCTCCTTCAACCTGCGCGGCCTGCGCGTCGGGGACTTCAACGCCGACGGCAAGAGCGACCTGCTCTTGTACGACGCCGACCAGATGGGCGTCTTGTACGCCGGCGCCCGCGACCTGGAACTGAAGGTGATCGCCGGCTACGAAACGCCGGTGCGCGGCGGCAAACTGCTCGATATGGTGCCGGGCGACGTCAACGGCGACGGCCGGACCGACGTGGTCGTCGTCGAGCCGATCAAGCATCATTTGGAAGTGCTGGAAGTGTCGCCCAAGGTCGACCTGAAGCGGGTGCTGGCCTGGAAGGTGTACGAGGAAAAAACCTTCCGCAGTTCGCTGGGCGGCGTCGAACCGCGCGAAGTGGTGATCGGCGACCTGACGGGCGACGGCCGCAACGACCTGGTGGTGCTGGTCCACGACCGCGTGCTGGTCTACCCGCAGGATTCGGGCGCCCCGGAAAAGAAGCCGGACGACAAACCCGCCGCCGCCGCGACCCCAGCGGCGCCGGCCGCGACCCCGGCCGAGGAACAAACCCTCGGCCGCTGACGGCCCGCCGTCACACGAGGTCCACGCCGTGCCCGAGTTGTCGATTCCGCAAGAGGTGAAATCGCTCGTCGACGCCGAGGTCGCCCGCGGCGGCTATTCCGAAGCCGGCGAACTTCTGCGCGACCTGCTTGTACGGCGCCGCCGCGACGCCGTCCGCGAGGAAATCGCGGTCCTTCTCGGTGAACTTCTCGACCGAACGAAGCCGGAGCTTTCGGAATCGTTCCGCCAAGCGCTTGCCGACCATTTTCCGGGGTTGGTCTTCGACGACGGGCCGAGCCGGTTTCGTTTGGCCGACGTGCCCGAAGACCGTTTGGAACCGCTTTGGGAAAGGGTTGATACGTTGGCCGCCGTCCAACGTTCGGTCGAAGACAGTGAACAAGGCCGCGTTCATGGAATAGACGAGGCGTTCGCCGAACTCGACCGCCGGAGCGTGGAACGCGCCGCCCGCCGCTCGTCATGAACGAGGACGAAATCCAGTTCACCGACGCGGCGCTCGCTGAAGTCGACGATGCCCGAGGAGGGTTGGAAGAACAATCCCCCTCGGCGGCCGCCCGATGGTCGGAAGGTCTTCGAGCGACCATCCAAGGATTGACCGGCTGCCGGAGCGTTGACCGATCGCCGAGGAAAGCGCGGGCCTACCCTTTACCCTGCGCCGTCGGGTGTATTACGTCGGCGTGAAAGTTCATCGGACGGCGTCGACGATTGGAAGTACCGCCGGAACGGATTCTTAGCCCTGAAAGGGCGGCCCTCGGTCAGCCCGGGGCAACGCTCTCATCGTGCAATACAAGCATGGCGTTCATATGAACACGCAATGCAACCTTCTGTACGCAGGGAAGTTGCGGCAACAGCGGACGGAAAACGTCGTTTCCGCGAAGCGTCGAGGTGAAACGCTTTACGGAGACGTGTAGAACGGCAAGGGCTTCACCTCGGGCTGGTGGATCGCCGCCTTTTCAGGGCTAAGAATCCGATCCGGCGGCTTCTGAAATCGCCGCGTTGAAAGAACTCGATCTTACCGTTGGACCCGTGCCGAGCCGCCCTTGGCGAGGGCTTCCACTTCGTGGAGCTTCGCCATGGTGGTGTCGCCGGGGAAGGTCGTCAACAGGGCGCCGTGCGCCCAGCCGAGCCGCAGCGCTTCTTCGGGGGGTCGGCCGGCGAGCAGGCCGTAGATCAGGCCGGCCGCGAAGCCGTCGCCGCCGCCGATGCGGTCGATGACGTCGAGCTGACACGTCGGGCTGACGTACCGTTTGCCGTCCAGCCACAGCACCGCCGCCCAGTCGTGGCGGTTGGTCGAATGCACTTCGCGCAGCGTGGTGGCCACCAGCTTCACGTTCGGGAACTTTTCGACCGCGCGGTCGATCATGCCGAAGAAGGCGTCGGGGTCGAGCTTCGACTTCTGCTTGTCGACTTCCGGGCCGGCCACCCCCAACCCTTTTTGCAAGTCTTCTTCATTGCCGATGAGCGCGTCGACGTTGGCGACGATCCGGCCGATGATCTCCTGGCCCTTCGCGTCGCCGCCCAGCGTCGCCCACAGTTTGGCGCGGTAGTTGAGGTCGAACGAATTGACGGCGCCGGCAGCCTTCGCCGCCTTCATCCCTTCGATGATGACTTCCGAAGTGGTGGCCGACAGCGCCGAGAAGATGCCGCCCGAATGGAACCAGCGCACGCCCGGCGCCAGGATCGTCTTCCAGTCGAAGTCGCCCGGTTTCAAGAGGGCGCCGGCTTCGTTCGCGCGGTTGTAGAAGACCACCGGCGGCCGCACGCCCTGCCCGCGGTCGCTGTACACCGTGGCAAGGTTCGGCCCGCGCACGCCGTCGTGCTCGAACCACTTGTAGAACGGCGTCACGCCCATCTCGCGCACGCGCGCCTGCACCAGTTCGCCCACGCCGTAGTTCACCATCGCGGTGGCGACGCCGGTTTTTAGACCGAAGCAGTCGGCCAGGTTGGCGGCGACGTTGTACTCGCCCCCGGAAACGTGGACGTCGAACGACCGCGCCTTGCGGAACGGCAGAATGCCGGGGTCGAGCCGGTGAACCAGCGCGCCCAGCGCCAGAAAATCCAAGCCGCCGTCGGTGCTCTTGCGGATGTCGAGACCAGCCATTGCCTTCACCTGAAAGGTAGTCGTCGTCGGAATGCAAGCAGTAAGTCTATGAGCCGCCGCCGGAACCGTCCTTCCCCGTCGTCCCGCCGTTTTATTCCGTTCTTCTCCAAATAGTGATTGCACGCGGAAAGCGGCGCGTTTACGCTAGAGGGAGACTTCGTCGGCGGTGCTGACCGATGGGCCGCTTCGTCGGCGTGGGGTTGCGGCGGCCGATTGGTCCGCCGGGTGGTTCGATCCACGCCGTGGAGGAGTTCACCATGTCTCACCCGTTCCACCGTTTCTTCGGTTCCGCCGGCTGCTCCGTTCCGCGTTCGGGCGAACGCTCCGCCGGCCGTCGGCTCAAACTTGAAGTTCTGGAAGACCGGTCCGTGCCGGCCTTCGGAACCGTCGGCGTCGAGTTCAGGGTCAATTCCTTCATCGTCGGCGGCCAAGGGGAAACCAGCACGGCGATGGACGCCGACGGCGATTTCGTCGTCGCTTGGGAAAGCACCGACCAGGACGGCAGCTTCAGCGGCGTCTACGCCCAGCGCTACAACGCCGCCGGCGTCCCCCAAGGGGGCGAGTTCCTTGTCAACACCTTCACCACGAACAACCAACAGAATCCGAGCGTGGCGATGGACGCCGACGGCGACTTCGTCGTCGCCTGGCAAAGTTACAACCAGGACGGCTCCGGCTACGGAGTCTACGCCCAGCGCTACAACGCCGCCGGCGTCCGCCAAGACGGCGAATTCCTTGTCAACACCTTCACCACCGGCTCCCAACGCGAGCCGAGCGTGGCGATGGACGCCGACGGCGATTTCGTCGTCGCTTGGACCAGCAGCGACCAAGACGGCTTCGGCTACGGCGTCTACGCCCAGCGCTACAACGCCGTCGGCGTCCGCCAAGGCGGCGAGTTCCTTGTCAACACCCACACCACTCAGGGCCAGCTTCTGCCGTCCGTGGCAATGGACGCCAACGGCGACTTCGTCATCGCTTGGATCAGCGGCGGCCAGGACGGCAGCTTCAGCGGCGTCTACGCCCAGCTCTACAATGCCGCCGGCGTCCCCCAAGAGGGCGAGTTCCTTGTCAACACCTTCACCACGGACTCCCAGTCGCGACCGAGCGTCGCGATGGACGCCGACGGCGACTTCGTCGTCGCCTGGGGAAGCTACGGCCAGGACGGCTCCGGCTCCGGCGTTTACGCCCAGCGCTACTTTGAAAACACCGCCCCGACGCTGGCCGACCCCGGCGCCCGAACGGTCAACGAAGGAACGCCGCTTTCGTTCACCCTGCTTGGCGCCGACCCCAACCTGGGCGACGCCCTCGTCTTTTCGATCGCGGCCGGCGCCCTTCCCGGCATGACCCTCGATCCCGCCACCGGTTTGTTTTCGTGGACGCCGACCGAAGCCCAAGACGGCGCCGCCGTCGTCACCTTCCGCGTCTCCGACGGCAGCCTCGTCACCGAACGCACGATCACCATCACCGTCGCGGAGGTCGCCAATCCGCCGGGAACCCCGCCCCCCGGCGCGATGGGCAACCGGGCGCCGGTACTAGCGACCCGGGCGATTCGACCGATCACCGTTGGGACGCGCGGTTTCCGAGTGGCGTCGCTCTTGCGCGGACGAGTGGTGGACGCGGACGTCGGCGCTCGGCAGGGCATTGCGGTCACCCGGCTGACGGGAACGGGCCGGTGGCAGTACCAGCGCGGCGGCCGCGGCGCGTGGCGAGCGATTCCGCGACCGACATCGTCCCGCCCGTTCCTCTTGGCCGCCGACGCGAGACTGCGGTTCGCGCCGACTGGCTCGAACCGCACCGGCACGCTGCGATTCCGCGCTTGGGACCAAACCGCCGGCCGAGCAAACACGCGCTTCCGCCTGTCGACAGGCGCAGTGGGCGGATCGGGCGCCTTCAGCGTCGCCCAAGCGACGGCGCGCGTGACAGGGACGGTCTCACGGACGGCGACCGGCCGTTCGGCGACGCCGACCCTGTCGACCGCCCTCTTGGACGCCGTCTTGGACGCCGTCTGGACCGAAGCCGCCGCCGAGTGACGTCCCGCCGTCAGATCGTCGTCGACGAAAAACCGCCGTCGACGACGATGTTTTGGCCGGTCACGAACGACGACGCCCTGGGGGCGGCCAGCCAAACCAGGGCGCCCGCCAGTTCCTCCGCGGCGCCGAACCGGCCCATCGGGGTGTGGCCGACGATCTGGCGGCCGCGCTCGGTGTAGCCGCCGTCGGCCGTGAACAGCAGGGCGCGGTTCTGCTCGGCGGGGAAGAAGCCAGGGCTGATCGCGTTGACCCGCACGCCGCGGGTCGCCCATTCGCGGGCCAGGAACATCGTCAGGTTCAGCACGGCGGCCTTGGCGGCCGAGTACGCCACAACCCGCGACAGCGGAATCGTCCCCGCCATCGACGCGATGTTGACGATGCTGCCCTTGCCCGCCTCGACCATCTTCTCGCCGAACACTTGCGACGGCAGCAGCACGCCCCCCACCAGGTTCAGGTCGAACACCCCTTGCCACGCCGCCATCGGCAATTTGCAGAAGTCGGCGCCGGGGGGCAGGGTGGCGTCGGGCCGGTTGCCGCCGGCCGCGTTCACCAGCACGGTGGTCGCGCCGAACCGGGCGGCGACGGCGTCGCGGGCCGCCTCCAGCGACGCCCGGTCGAGCGCGTCGGCCGGGTGGAACAGCGCCGCGCCGCCGGCGTCCTCGATCGCCTTCACCCGCTCGCGGCCCCGTTCCTCGCTGCGGCCCAACACGGCCGTCTTCGCGCCGGCCGCCGCCAGCGCCGCCGCCATCGCGCCGCCCAGCACCCCGGTGCCGCCCAGCACCACCGCCGTCTCGCCCGACAGATCGAACATTCCCGGTCCCATGACTCGCTCCCGAATTCTTCGTCGTCGATCGGCGGACGTTCCCGTCCGCCCGTGTGCGGAATCGTCTTAACGTGGACGACCTGA
>JBOFFD010000828.1:0-4179 GCA_051648425.1 Planctomycetia bacterium | reverse complement strand
GGTGGAGGAATTCATGGAAGCCCTCCGCGGGCTTCCGGCGAAGGTCGCCGCGGACTTCGACCATCCGGAGGTGCAGTACACATGACACCGCTGACAGGCTGATGGCATCTTTCTGATGAAGTTATTTGCCGACGTAATATGTTAGCGCCGCCCGGGCGCGGTGGTATTTGGCCATGATCTCTTCCGCTCCGGCGGTCCAGCGGCAGTCTTTCTCCGTCCGGTCGTTGCGCCGTTCGATGAACTCCTCCACCGCCTCCTCCAGTTCCGCCACGCTTTTGAACACGCCCCGCCGCATCCGCTTCTCGGTCAGTTCGCGGAACCAGCGTTCCACGAGGTTCAGCCAACTCGAACTCGTCGGCGTGAAGTGAACGTGGAACCGCGGACGTCGTTTCAGCCAACGTTTCACCGCCGGATGTTTGTGCGTCGCTTCGTTGTCGCAGATAAGATGAAGGTCGAGCGACGGATCGGTCGACTCGTCGATCAGATTGAGGAATTTGATCCTTTCCTGATGCCGGTGGCGCTTCAGGCACTGCCCGCTCACCACGCCGGTCTTCGCGTCCATCGCGGCGAAAAGCGTCGTCGTCCCGTTCTTTTTGTAATCGTGCGTCAGCGTTCCGTTGCGGCCGGGATACATCGGCAGGCTCGGCTGCGTCCGGTCGTGCGCCTGCATCTGAGTCTTCTCGTCGCAGCTTAAGACAAGCGCGTTTTCCGCGGGACTCAGATAGAGGCCGACGACCTTCTCGACGAACCGCTTGTCGTTCGAGACTTTGAAGTGTCGATCCGATGCGGCTTGAGCTGGTGGGTCCGCCAAACCCGCGTCACGGCCGACTGCGACACGCCAAGTTCGGCGGCGAGGGTGCGGGTGCTCCAATGGGCGCCAGTGACCGAACAGAAGGCCAACGAGCAAACCAGGGCCGTCAAGACGGGGGGGCGATTCGCACTTGGCCGGCGTCGAGGATTGAACGCCTAAAGAAAAAACCTCTCGTTTAGACTTGAACATCGAACGGCGAGCGGATCACCTACGAACGGAAAGTTGATGATTTCTCTTTCATGAGATTGAGCCGTAGCGGTGACACTGAGTTGGACCCCGGGATTCGGACCAGGGAAGGGCGTTCGTTGGAGAACGCGGGACGGGTCGTTCGCCAACGGGTTTGGTAGACCTGCCAGGGGGTCTTGTTTCCCAAACCCATGTCCGTCCTAAGGCGCGCCGAATCGACCGAACCCAAAAAGCTCTAGGTTCCGTTCGGCCGGCGCTGGAAGCGGCGGGCTTTCATTTCGTGGCGGGGCAGCGAGCCGGGGGCGACCAGGCGCACCCGCGCCGGGCGGAAGAAGAGACGGTCCTGCACCGCCGCCGCCACGCGCTCGGCGAGCTTGGGGTCGTCGGCGTGGTTCGGCAGCGGTTCGATCGTCAGTTCCAGCCGCACCCCGTCGGTGGCGTCGACCGCTTCCACCAGGTACTCGGCCACCTCGGCGAACTCGCGCAGCACCGTTTCCACGGCGGCGGGGTAGACGTTGTTCCCCTTGATCCAAAGCATTTCGTCGGCGCGGGCCAGTACGCCGCCTTCCAGGTGGACCCACGGCGGCAGGTCGTCGCTCCACGACTCGCGGACGGGGCTGTGCCGCCAGCGGACGAGGTCGCCGGTACGATAGCGAACGACCGGGTTGTCCCATCGGCCGAGGTTCGTCACCACCATTTCACCGAGTTCGCCTTCGTGGACGGGGTCGGCGCCGCCCGGTTCCAGGAACTCGACTATGTAGCGCTCTTCCAAAAGGAACAGCTTGCACGGCGCGGCGACATACTCGGCGGTCATGGGGCCGACTTCGGTCATGCCGCTGTGGTCGAAGACGCGGGCGCCCCAGGCGTCTTCCAGACGGCGACGGGTGGCCGGCACGTTGCCGCCCGGCTCGCCGGCCAGCACGACGCCGCGGACGGCCGAGTTCCGCAGGTCGACGCCTTCCGAAGCGGCGACTTCGGCGAGCCGCAGGGCGTAGGTGGGGGTGCAGAAAACAAAGGCGGCGTCGTTCTCGAGCAAGAGGCGCAGGCGGGCGACGGTGCTGAGGCCGCCGCCGGCCGCCACGAACAGTCCCTGGCGCTGGGCGGCCTCGAAAGCGGCCCAGAAGCCGAGAAACGGGCCGAACGAGAAGGTGAAAAAGAGACGGTCGGCGGGGGCGACGCCCATCGCGGGAAGGATGGTTTCCCAGGCGCCGACCAGCCAGTTCCAACCTTCGGGGGTGTCGAGCCAGCGCAGCGGCTGGCCGCCGCTGGTGCCGGAGCTTTGGTGCAGACGGGTGTAACGGGCGACCGGCGGTGCGATACGGCGGCCGTAAGGCGGCTCGGCTTCTTGATCGGCGACGAGGTCGGCCTTGTCGACGGTGGACAGGCGGCGGAAGTCGTCCCACGAGCGGACGTGGGCGCGTGTAAGACCGGCGGCCGCGTAGCGGCCGGCGAAGAAGCGGTTCTGGGCGAAGACGCGGTCCAGGCCGGCGCTCAGCAGGGCGAACTGCCGCTCGGCCAGCGCCGTCCGGGCTTCGTCAAACAGATTGGTTCTCACGATCGGCGGTGGTGGTCGGACGGACGGGGGCGGAGCGCGGGCCGTCCTTCAAGAGTTGCATGATCTGCTTCAACCGACCGCGCACTGCCTTCATGGAGGCGGGGCGGTCGTCGGGCTTGAAGCGCACGCAGTCGCGCACAAGCTCGTCGAGGGCGTCGGGCACGAGCGGATTGAGGGTCGAAAGGCGCGGGACGAACTTGTCGGGATCCTTGTAGACGCCGACGCCGGCCTCGCGGACTTCCGGGGGCACGGCCTTGCCGGTGAGCATGCGGAACATGGTGGCGCCGAGGTTGAAGATTTCACTGGAGGCGTTCACGACTTTGTCGGAAGCGGTTTCGGGGGCGAGGTATTCAAGCGTGCCCTGCACACGGTCCTTGCGTTCGCCGGCGCGCCAGGCGAGGCCGAAGTCGATCAGTTTGACGTCGCCCTCGCGGGTGGCCATGAGGTTGTCGGGCTTCACGTCGGCGTGGAAGACGTCTTTGTCGTGGAGGGCGACGAGGGCGTTCGCCGTGCGGGCGAAAAGGGAAACCAACTTCGGCAGCGGCAGGTTGAAGCAACTGGTGAATGGCAGACCGTCGACGAACTCGATAAGGACGCGGGCGCCGGTGACGGTGAACCAGCTCGTCTGTTTCTCGAAGGCGTAGAACTTAACGATGTTGGGATGGTCGAGCTGTGAACCGATCTCAAACTCGTGCTGCGCCTGCGCGACGAACTTGCGGTCTTCGGCGCCGACGACCTTGACGATCTTTAGAGCGTAGATTCGACCGTCGGCGAGACGACGAATCTTCAATATGGTGCTGCTGGCGCCGGCGCCGAGTTCGCCGCGTACTTCGAATTTGCCGATAGCGTCCATGGCCTGCCTCTCTTCGCTCTCAACGGAGCGTACCTGGCGAGCGCGCACGTTGACGCATCCTTGCGCTGCGTGGCTTAATAAGTTCGCGTCGTGGCGGGAGATCGACTTCGGCGAACCGTGGGCACTTTCCGCGAGAATCTCGCGAAACCGTTCCTTGGGCGGCGGCCGCCATCGTCGTCGACCCGAATTTTCAGCCTACGGTAATGATTGTAGCTTAGATGATTCCGGATTGCATCCCCAATTTCCGGGTTCGACCGGATCGCGAGAAAGAAAAACGCCGGCGGACGGAACTTCGGCGTGGCGAAAGCGGGCGAGAAGAGGCAGAATTGGCTGAAGACGACCGAAGCGGTGGACGAAACGATTGTTTCGCCCGGCCGACGGAGGGTCCGCTTTCCTTCACCGTTTCCCCTTGCTAGGGCACGGAACCGGAGTTTCTTCGGGCCGGGTGGTGTCCGCTCCGACGCCGCGACGGTAAGATGAAAGCGTCGATCGGATAAGTGGGGCGGATTTACGGCGGTCGAATCTCAACGAGCGAAGCGCTGCGATCGATTCGCTCGTTGCGGCGCGACGCCCGTGCGGCATCTCCGTCCCTGTCGGCGGAGTTCGTACGTTTATCGAAGTCGGCTTTCGCCCTTTGGTCGCAGGCCGTCGGACCGACTTCAATAGAATGCATTCGTGAGGGTAGGCCGCCGTGGGCAGCGTCAGCAACCCGGACGACTTTCCGAGAATCATCGGCGGTTATGAACTGCTGGGGTTGATCGGCAAAGGCGGCAT
>JBOFFD010000827.1:0-1706 GCA_051648425.1 Planctomycetia bacterium | reverse complement strand
GGCCGCGGACGATCGCCTTCGTGCGCGGACTGGGTTCGCCGTCGAAGTCGGTCTGCCACGCCCCCAACACGCCGAAATCGGGGCGCCGGCGGGCGACGGCCGTCAGGGCGTCGAGCCAGCCGCGACCGCAGCGCACGTCATTGTTCAGCAGCACGACGGCGTCGGCGCCGGCCGACAGCGCCTTCAACACGCCGAGGTTGGTCGCCTGCACGAACCCCAAGTTCATTTCCAGCGCGAGCCGTTCGACCTGCGGGAACGATTCGTCGAGATAGGCGAGGCTGCCGTCGCGCGAGGCGTTGTCGACGACCAGCACCGTCGCGTCGACGTTTACCGTCGGCCGGGTCGGAAACAGCGTGGGCAGGCAGCCGGCCAGCCACGCGTGGCCGTCGTTGTTGGGAATGACGATCCAGACCGATTCCCGCGTCACGATCGGCCTCCGACGGCGGTCAGCCGTTCGTCCGGCCGGCGCGCCGTCGGCTCGTCGGGGGCCGGTTCCAGTGTTGTTTCGCAGGCGGCGAAAAGGTTCGCCGGTCCCCAGCTTTCGGTCGCCCCTTGGACGGTGAGTTGCAGCCGGTGCGGGTTCTGTTCAAGCGACATCGGATGCGCGAAACCGTCGGTTTCGGGTCGGCCGCGGACGACCGTGCCGATGCTGTACGAGCCGGGGGCGAGGTTGGTTTCCAACTGGAAGCGGACCGTCAGCTTGCCGCTGGCGGGCAGGTCGACGGGGTCGTGACCGAGGGTGTCGATGCGGCAGCCGTACACTTCCTGGTTGTGGGCGTCGACGACGGTGATCCCGACGCTGGTCTCGGCGATGGCGCTGGCGGCGGTCAATTCGACGTCGACGTGCAGCACGCCGCCGGGGGCGGCGCTGAAGACGGGGTTGCCGACGGCGTCGGACAAGCCGACGGTGAGCCGACCGACGGCGGGGTGGCCGCAGCCCGTGTTGTCGCCGGCGGCCAGCGAGGCCAGGTAGCGGTGGATTCCTTCGTCGGGCGGGCCGTCGAACGAACAGGCGCCGTGCCCGATGAGCAGCACGCGGTCGCAAACGAGGCGAATGTCCGAAAGGTTGTGACTGATGAACAACACGGCGGCGCCGGCCTGCTGCGTCTCGCGGATCTTCTGCACGCACTTGCGGGCGAAGTTCATGTCGCCAACGGCCAGCACTTCGTCGATGAGCAAAACGTCGGGGTCCATGAAGGCGGCGACGGCGAAACCAAGCCGGGCGTACATTCCCGACGAATACCGCTTCACCGGCATATGGATGAAGTCGGCCAAGCCGGAGAACTCGACGATGCGGTCGAAGCGGTCGGCGACGTCGCGGCGGCGCATGCCGAGGATCGTGCCGTTGAGAAAGACGTTTTCCCGGCCGGTGAGGTCGGGATGGAAGCCGGCGCCGACTTCAATGAGGGCCGAGACGCGCCCCTTCACCGTCACCTTGCCGCGATTGGGCCGAAGGATTCGCGAGGCGCATTTCAGAACGGTGCTTTTACCGGCGCCGTTGGGGCCGACGACGCCTAGGCACTCGCCCGAGCGGACGGAGAAGCTGAGGTCGCGCAGGCTGTAGAATTCATGCGGTTCCAGGCCGTCGACGGCGGTGGGCGCGCGACGACCGAACAGGCTTTTCGCCATTGCGGGAAGGGCGTCGCGCAGCGACCGGTGGCGGTCGGAACGCGAGAACTTCTTCCAGACGCCGTCGAAGCGGATGC
>JBOFFD010000826.1:0-3607 GCA_051648425.1 Planctomycetia bacterium | reverse complement strand
CTCGTCCGCCAGTTGATCCTCGACGCCCTCATCCACGGCTACGTCGACATGCAGGACCACAAATACCTCCACTACGAGTACGAACATCTTTACGCCAGCGTGTCGCACCGACTGTTGCGCGCCCATCAAAAGAAAAATGAACCGTTGCGGGTGCTGTTCCTCGGCGGCGGTTCCTTTACGTTCCCGCGCTACCTCTCGGCCTACTACCCCGATCTGAAATGCGACGTCGGCGAAATCGATCCGCGGGTCAGCCGCGCCGTGCGTCTGAGCATGGGTCTGAACAAGGCCGCCCAGAAGCGCATCGTCGTTCTCGGCCCGGGAACGACGAACGAAGAGTCGGCGGAGCCTCCGACGCCGTCGGCGAAGGACCGCAACAATCTGTCGTTCCTCGAACGGCTCGGCCGGGCGGCCGCGATCACCACGCACGTTCCGACGACCCCGGCCGAAATCCGCAAGGTCTACACCGACCGCGTCGTACAGGCCGGCGCCGTGCTGGAGGACGAAGTCGAGGCGGGCGTCGACTACTTGCTTGACCTTCGGACCGATAAGGCCGCCGCGTCGCCGATCGCCGACAAGGCGAAGGAACTTAAGATTGAAATGATCGACGCGGCGGCGTTCGACGCACTGCTGGCGGAGGAGTCGCACCCGAACATCGAGACCCACCACCGCGACGCCCGCCAGTACATCATGCAGAACACGCGGCTGGGCGAGTACGACGTCGTCTACGGCGACGCCTTCAACGACTTCAGCGTGCCTTCCCATCTGACGACGGTCGAGTTCAACCGCGAGATGGCGAAACTGCTGAAGCCCGACGGCATCTTCATGGCGAACGTCATCGACATCTACCATGTCAGCAAATTCATGGGCGCCTACTTCAACACGTTGAAGCAGGTGTTCAACCACGTCTATCTTCTGAGCACCGAAGAAGGCGAGCCGAACGAAAACCGGTCGACGTTCGTCATCATCTGTTCTCAGAAGCCGGTCGAACTGCACGACCTGGGCAAGCGGGAGGAAGACGTCAAGGGACTCGTCGGCACGCTCATCGAAGGCGACCTGATGAAGCCGGTGCTTCGCGGCGGTCTGAAGCCGACCGGGACGGCGGTTTTCCCCGCCGACGGCAACACCACGACGTTCAAACTTCCGCGGAAGACGTTCCAAGCGGGCGTTTCGGTGCGCGAGCGGTATGAGTTCGTTTCCAAACCGAGCGACGACGACGTGAAGAAGGATGAGAACGCGAAACCGATGCCGACGTATAAGTACAGAAACAGAATCCTCACCGAATCCGGTTTCAAGTTCGAGAACCAAGACACCGTCGTTCTGAACATTCCGCCGCGGGCGGGCCATGTGGTGACGGTTACGCTGTACGGCGAGGAGGAGATCGTGCTGACCGACGAGAAGTGTCCGGTCGACAACATGCTTTCCGAAGTCATCGCCACCCGCGCGAAGTAGGCGGGGCGGCGATCGTCGTTCTTACACCGGCGGCGTCTTAAGCCGCCGGCCCTTCGTCGACCAACTCGCGCAGCGACTCGGCCGCCGCGGCGACGGTGCGGTCGACGTCCTGCATCGTGTGGGCGTCCGAGACGAACAACGCCTCGAACTGACTGCACGGCAGATACACCTCCCGCTGCATCATCTTCCAAAAGAACCGGCCGTACATCTTCGCGTCGCTCTCCAGCGCGACCGCGTAGTCGACCACCGGCTCCGGGTTGAAGAACAGCGTCAACATGCTGCCGACGCGCGCCACCGTGTGCGGCACGCCGGCGTCGTCGGCGGCTTGCGACAGTCCGTCGGCCAGCCGCCGGCTCAATCGCTCCAGCCGTTCGTACGGCGGACTTAGTTTCAGTTCGGTGAGCGTCGCCAGTCCACTCGCCATCGCCAACGGATTGCCCGACAACGTGCCGGCTTGGTAGATCGGCCCGACGGGCGACATGTGGTCCATCAGATCCGCCCGCCCGCCGTAGGCGCCGACGGGCAACCCGCCGCCGATGATCTTGCCAAGCGCGGTGACGTCGGGCGTCACGCCGTACAATTCCTGCGCGCCGCCGAAGGAAAGTCGGAAGCCGGTCATCACTTCGTCGAAGATCAAGAGCGCGCCGTGTTCTTGCGTGATCCGCCGCAACGCTTCGAGGTAGCCGGGTTTCGGTTCGACCAAGCCCATATTGCCGACGACCGGTTCCAGCATCACGCCCGCGATTTCGGCCCCGTGCCGGTCGAAGGCGGCTTCCACGGCGGCGACGTCGTTGTACGGCAACACCAGGGTGTCTCGGGTGGCGCCTTCGGGAACGCCGGGGCTGGAAGGGGTGCCCAAGGTGGTGGCGGCCGAGCCGGCTTGCACAAGCAGCCCGTCGACGTGGCCGTGGTAGCAGCCGGCGAACTTGACGATCTTCGCCCGCCCGGTCGCGCCGCGGGCCAAGCGTAGAGCGCTCATGGCGGCTTCGGTGCCGCTGCTGGTCATGCGAACCTTTTCGATACCGGGCACGGCCGACACGACCAATTCGGCGACTTCCGTCTCAATGAGCGTCGGCGCCCCGAACGACGTCCCTTTCGCCAGCATTTTCTCGATCGCTTCGACCACGCGCGGGTGGCGGTGGCCGAGAATCATCGGCCCCCACGAACCGATGTAGTCGATGTAGCGGTTGCCTTCGACGTCGTAGATGTACTGCCCCTGGCCCTCGGCGATGAGCAGGGGGTGGCCGCCGACGGCGCCGAACGCGCGGGCCGGGCTGTTGACCCCGCCGGGGATGACGCGGCAGGCCCGCTCGAATTCCTTTTTGCTCAACGGCCAGCTCGACGCCATCGAAGAAACTCCTTTCACAAAACCCGACGCGGTCGGCTCGTCGGCGACGAGCGCTTGTCGGCGGCGCGACCGCCGGGTTGAATAGGGGGGACGACGAGCGTTCTTCAAGCGACCGATCCACGCCGGGGACATTACAGACGCCGTGGCGGCGAAGTCAAGGAACGTCGGCCGGCCGACGTTTCGGAGGTTCGGTGTGATTTATCTCGACCATGCGGCGACGAGCCATCCGAAGCCGGAACCGGTGCTGACGGCGATGGAACGGCTTTGGCGCGCCGGCGTCGGCAACCCCGGACGGGGTGGGCATCGTTTGGCGGTGGCGGCCGACGCCGTCCTCGACGAATGCCGCCACCGGCTCAACCGCTTCTTCCGCGGCGCGTCCCCGAACCGTTTCATCTTCGCCCTCAACGGAACCGACGCCTTGAACATGGCGTTCCACGCCGTGCTGAACGAAGGCGACCGCGTCGCCCGCGGACCGTTGGAACATAACAGCGTTCTTCGACCGCTGGCGGAAATGACGGCGGCGCGGCGAATCGAAACGACCGTTTTCGGGTGCGACGCCGTCGGCCGGTACGACATCGAGCAAGTGGAAACGGCGTTGCGGCGGCGGACGAAACTCGTCGTGGCGACGCACGCCTCCAACGTCACCGGCGTCGTCCAGCCGATCGATGAGATCGGCCGACTTTGTCGACGCTACGGCGCGCTGTTTCTGGTCGACGCCGCTCAAACGGCGGGCCACCTGCCGATCGATGTTTCCCAGCAACCGATCGATCTGCTGGCGGCCCCCGGTCATAAGGCGCTGCTGGGACCGAC
>JBOFFD010000825.1:0-3389 GCA_051648425.1 Planctomycetia bacterium | reverse complement strand
CTGGAAGACGCCGACGGCAGCATGCTGATGGTCGACACCGGCGGCTGGTTCCGCATCGGCTGCCCGTTGTCGCAGATCGCCAAACCCGACGTCGACGGCATGATCTACCGCATCCGCCGGACGGCCGCCCCCAAGGTCGTCGATCCGCGCGGGCTGTCGATCGATTGGCGGAAGACCTCGGCCGAAACGTTGGTCGCCCTGCTGGACGACCCTCGGCCGATGGTGCGCGACCGGGCGCTGGCCAGCGTCGCCGCGACGGGCGAAGCGGCCGTGCCGGCGCTGCGAGCGGTGCTGGCCGCGCCGGGCGCGGCCAAAACTTCGCTTCGGGTGCAGGCCGTGTGGGCGCTCTGCCGCATCGAAACGACCGGCGCGCTTCAGGGCCTGCGAGAAGCCGCCGCCGACCCCGACCCGACGGTTCGCAAGGCGGTCGTCCACGCCTTGGGCGTCCGGCGCGACCACGATGGCTTGGCGGTCGTCGTGAAGCTGGCGGCCGACGCCGACCCGGCGGTGCGCCGCGAGGCCGCCGTCGCCTTGGGTAAACTGAAGGCGGAGTCGGCCGTGCCGACGCTGCTGGCGGCGCTGCGGCAAGCGGTCGATCGGCACCTGGAGCATGCGATCCTCTACGCTTTGATCGAGATCAAGGCCCCTGCGGCGACGGCGGCCGGCCTTTCCGACGCCGACCCGGCGGTGCGGCGCGGCGCCCTCGTCGCTCTCGATCAGATGAATCCCGACGCCCTCACCCGCGAGCAAGCGACGCCGCTCGTCGATTCGCCCGACCCGGCCTTGGTGCAGACCGCGATCGAAATCATCACCCGCCGACCTGGCTGGGCCGACGAAATCACCGGGCGCGTCGGCGATTGGCTGGCCGATCCGCGAACGCCGTCGCCGCAACGGCTTTCGATGCTGCGCGGCGCGCTCGTCGCCTTCCCCGACCACCCCGTGCTGCGCGACCAGGCGACCGCCGCCCTGGAATCGGACAAGACGCCCGCCGAGGTCCGGCTGCTTCTTTTGGACCTAATCGCGCGCGGCGACCCGAAGAAAACGCCCGACGCCTGGGTCGCCGCTCTGCTGCCGTTGTTGCGTCACCCCGACCCGGCGTTGCGGCTGCAGTCGCTGCGCGCCGCCGGCGCGGTCGCCCGCCCGATGCTCGACCTGGAACTGGCGGCGATCGGCTCCGACGACCGGCAACCGGCGGCGGTGCGACTAGCCGCCTTGGGGGCTGGCGCCGGCCGCTTCCCGGAACTGAGCGCCGACACATTCCGCTTCCTCGCCGCCCAATTGAAGCCGACGGCGTCGGCGCTCGATCGACTGGCGGCGGCCGAGGCGCTGGGCAAGAC
Source organism: Planctomycetia bacterium (assembly GCA_051648425.1). Lineage (GTDB taxonomy): Bacteria > Planctomycetota > Planctomycetia > Kolteriales > Kolteriaceae > JBOFFD01. The sequence goes on along the minus strand of JBOFFD010000825.1, from coordinate 2,052 downwards.
GAAGTGGCCGACCGACGCCTTGGCGACGTTGGCCGACGCCACCGGGACCGCCGGCCCGTTGGAACTGCCGGCGCTGACGGCGGCGTTCGAGGAAAAGACGCCCGCGGCGGCGGACCCGGAAGTCGGCCGTCGGCTGGCCGTTTCGCTGGTTCGGTCGCCGGGGCTGGCCAGTCTGCCAGCCGCGCGGGTCGAGGCGTTGTTCGCCAGATATCCCAACGACGTGCGCCAAGCCGGCGCCGCAGTGATCGAAAAACTCAACCAGGCGTCGAAGGGCCAGCGCGAGCGATTGACGGCCTTGGAGGCCGAGCTGCAAAGGGGCGACCCCGAGCGCGGCCGAGAGGTGTATTTCAGCAAGACGGCCGCCTGCGCCGCCTGCCACCGCGTGAAGGGCGAGGGTGGTTTGGTCGGCCCGGAACTGAGCCGAATCGGCGAGGTGCGCGCCCCGCGCGACCTCTTGGAAGCGATCGTCTATCCCAGCGCCACGTTCGTTCGCGGCTACGAACCGGTGTCGATCGTCACCATCGAGGGCGTGGTCCACGCCGGCATCTTGGCCGGCCAGGCCGCCGACGCCGTGGTGCTGCTCAACGCGCAACGGGCCGAAATCCGCATCGCGCGCGACGAGATCGACGAACTCTCACCCGGCAAAATCTCGATCATGCCGCAGGGCTTCGATCCGGCGCTGACGCCGGCCCAACTGGCCGACCTCGTGGCCTACCTGAAAACCTTGAAGGGATGAGCCGAAACGCCGCGTTTCAATCTTTGAACTCGTAGATCCAGTCGGCCGTCCAAAGCTGGCTGGAAAGTTCGCCCTCTTTGTTCTTACCGCGCTTGCTGGTCCACAACACCTTTTTGCCGTCGCCGCTGAACACCGGCAGCACGTCGGCGCCGAAGGTGTGGGTCACCCGGTCCGTCGCCCCGGTCTCAATGTTCATCAGATACAGTTCGTAGTTGTAATGGCCGTTGAGACTGGTCGAAAATAAGACGTGTCGACCGTCCGGGTGGAAGAACGGCCCCCAGTTGACGGCGTCGTTGTTGGTCAACTGCTTCTCGTTCTTACCGTCGACGTCGACGACGAACAGTTGCAGGTAGTCGCGTTTCCGCACTTCGGCGCGGAACAAGATCTTCTTGCCGTCGGGCGAGAAGAACGGACCGCCGTCGTAGCCCGGCGAATCGGTGATCTGCCGCACGTTTCCTCCGTCGGCGTCCATGATGTAAACGTCGCCGTTCCCCTTGCGGAACGAACAAATCACGATCTGCTTGCCGTCCGGCGAATACGAACCCTCGGCGTCGTAGCCGGGGGCGTCGGTCAGACGAACGATGTTCGTCCCGTCCGGGTCGCATTCAAACATGTCCATGTACGGATCGAACGACCAAGCGTAAGATCGTTCCTTGGGCGGGTTCGATTTCAGTTCCGCCAGCCGCGCCAGTTCGACTTGCAGCGTCTTTTTCAGATCCGGGTCGAGATGGCTCGACGCGAACAGAACGCGGTTCTTCGTCGGGTGGAAATAGCTGCAAGTCGTTCGGCCGACGCCCGTCGACACCAAATTCTCGGCGCCGGTCTTCAGATCGCGCAGATAGATCTGATAGAACGGGTTGCCGTCGCGGATCGACTGATACAAAATCTTGGCGCCGTCCGGCGAAAAGTAACCTTCGCCGCTCTGACCGACGTCCGTCACCTGCCGAACGTTCGCCAGATACTTCGCCTCGAGTTTCGCCGCCTGTTCGGGCGGAAGGAATCCCGGCGGCGGTCCGCCGCGCTTTTCCTCGGCGCCGACGATGCAAACCAGAAGCGCCACTGCGGTCTTAAGCATCTTTTTCCTCGGTCGTTGGGTGTCGGACTTTTAGGAGGATCGTCAGGGCGAGGATCAATCGTGGGGATCTTACTTCGCGGTTTCGCGGGTGACGATCGCGGTGTACTGCCGGGCGAGCGATTCGATGCGGGCCATGTCGCCGTCGGCGACGGCCTTCTTATCCACCAGCGCGCTTCCCAGACCGAGGGCGCACGCGCCCGCTTTGAGAAACTCGCCGGCGGTGTTCAGATCGACCCCGCCG
>JBOFFD010000824.1:0-9008 GCA_051648425.1 Planctomycetia bacterium | reverse complement strand
TGTCGACCGCCGGCGGCAGGCTGTCGAGGAAGTAAGACGGCCAGCAGCCGGTGCCGCTGCGCCAGCCGAACTCGCTGCCGTCGGTGGCGTGGACGACGCGGGTCGGCCGATACCAAGGCGACCCGAAATCCCATTCCATGTCCGAGTCGTAGGCGAACAGTTCGCCGTCGGCGTTGAACGCCATGTCATAGGTGTTGCGGTAGCCGACGCTCAAGAACTCCCAGCCTTTGCCGTCGGGGTCGGTCTTCGCGATCCAACCGCCGGGGGCCAACCGACCGACGGCGTGACCGCCGGCGTCCCACTGCCGCGGCAACAGCAGGTCCTCGCTCCAGTTCATCGGAATTCGGCTTCCGACGACGTTCTTCGGCGGGTCGGTGTAGTTGCCGCAAACGATGGCGATCGACTTGCCGTCGGGCGTCAAGCGGAGGGCGTGCGGGCCGTGCTCGCCGCCGCCGGGCAGTTCGCACAGTTTTTCGACCTTGTCGAGTTCGCCGTCTTTATCGGTGTCGCGGGCGCGGTACAGGCCGCTGCCGGGGCCGCCGTTGACGGAAAGGTACAGGCTGTCGAACGCAAAGAGCAGACCCTGGGCCGAGCCGATTTTCAACGGCAGCCGTTCAACCTTGGTCTCGCCGCTGGTTTGCTCCGGGGGCGTAATCAGGCAGAGGCCGCGGTCGTTCTGGTCGCAGGCCAAGAGCCGACCCTTGGGGTCGACCGTGAGCGACACCCACGAACCAAGTTCTTCCTTGGGAACGGTGAACAACCGCTCGACGCGGTAGCCTTCCAGCGTTTGGAACGGGCTGTTCTCTGGTCCGGCGGCCGCGAAGGCGTCCTTCCACGGATCGTCGCCGTACTTGGCGACGACTTTCACCGCTTCCCATTTTGGTTCGTCTACAGCGGAGTCGGCGTCGCCCGGTTTCCCGGCGTCCGCCGCGTCCTTTCGCTTGGCCTTCTTCGCTTTGGCTCGCTTCTCCGGATCGACCGGTTTGACGGCCGGCAGCACCGACGTCGTCCAGGTCGCGTCGCTGAGGACGACCGTCGCCGCGCCGTCGGCAGCCTTGGCCGTCAACCGCAGCACGAGACCCCCGGGACCGTCTTCGTTCCGCGCGTCGACGACGATCGTGTTTTCGCCGTCCTTCAACAGTTTGGCGACATCGGTTTTAACCGGCGTCTTCCAGTCCGTGACCTCGGTCGCTTTCTTGCCGTTAAGCTTCACCGCCGCCTTGTTGTCGCAGGTGACTTCCAACACCGCCTTGAGGTACGTGCCGGGCTTCAGCGTGAAGGTGTGTCGCAACCGATAATCACTGCCTTCGTCGGCGCCCCAGATCCAGAACGGCGCCGGACCGTCGTCCTTCACCTTGGGCGCCACGGGCGTCGGACGCCCGGCCGTCACCGTCGGCATCACTTCCGCCGTCTGCGTGTAGGATTTCGGCTTGGCCGGCTCGGCCTTCGGTTCCGGTCTAGGTTTGTCGTCGGCCTGCGTCGGGGCCGGTTTCTCCGAAGCTTTCTCGGCAGCCTTGGCCGCCGGTTTTTCGGCTGGCTTGGCGTCGTCGGCGCCGCGGACCAAAGCCGCACCGCCCATGGCGAGGACGGCGGCCGTCAGCATCGACGCACCGAAGGTGGACGATCGACGAAACGAAAGGACGATCGAGGTCCAAGAGGCACTTGTCGCCACGGCGGGATTCTCCAATCGGCGATGCGGGGATGGATGACTTTTAAGTATGCCGTCGCGCCCTTCCCGCCAAGCGACCGAAGCCGGCGGATTCCCGGTTCCGCCGAAGTTCATCCAGTCCCTATAAACCTTTTTCGCCCCCCCCTGTCGCGCGTTAGGGAAACTGCATGCCCGAGCAATCGCCCTCCACGTTGTACAACCGCAACTTCTTTCTTTGCTTCCTCGCGCAGACGCTGTTCACCCTCGCCAGCGCCCTGCTCGCCCATTACGGCCGATGGATTCAGTTCCTTGGCGGCGACGAAATCGACATCGGTTGGGTGATGGGGCTGGGGTCGGTGTTGGGCTTGTTCGTCCGGCCGATGTTGGGGGCGTGGATCGACCGCGTCGGCGCCCGCGCCACCTGGACGCTGGGGGTGATGCTGTTCGCCGTCTGTCTGCCGGCGAACCTGCTCGTCGACGACGTCGGCCCTTTTCTGTACGTACTGCGCTCGTTCACCGTCGTCGGCGCCGCACTTTTCTACACCAGCAGTTTGACTTACGTCACGCACGCCTCGCCGCCCGACCGAAAGACCGAAGCCATCGGCATCCTGGGGACCGGCGGCTTTTTGGGGATGATCATCGGGCCGACGCTCGGCGACCTTTTCTTGGGCGCGGGGGAACGGACGCGGCAGGATTTCGTCGGCCTGTTTCTGCTCGGCGGCGCGGCCGCGTTGGCCTCGACCGTCGTCATCGCCTTCCTGAAACCGCTGCCGAAGATCGAGCGCCCCGCCGACGCCGGTTTCGCCCGCTTCTTCACCGACGTCCGCCGTCACAACCCCGGTTCGATCCTGGTCGTCTGCGTGGTTTTCGGCGTCTGCATGGCGGTGCCGATGATCTTCATCGCCAGTTACTGCGACCACATCCACGTCGAAAACGTTTACCCGTACTTCGCCACGTATGCGGGGATCGGGCTGGCGGTGCGGCTGATGATGCGGCGGGTGCCGACGTGGCTGGGGACGGAAGCGAACATGCTGTCGCTGGGGATGTTGCTCTTCGCGGCGAGCATGTTCTGCTACCCGTTCGCCGAGTCGCCCGGCGCGGGCGGACCCGCGTGGCTGTTGGTCGCGGCGGTGGTGGGCGGCACGGCCCACGCCCTTGTGTTTCACACGATGATCGCGTTGTCGATCAAGTCTTTCCCGCCGGAACGGCGCGGCACCGGGTCGGCGCTGGCCCTCATGAATCTCGACCTGGGAACGGTGTTGGGCGCGCCGGCGTTGGGATGGATCGCGCATCGCGACTACGGCTGGGCGTTCGCCTTCGTGGGCGTTCTGTCGCTGGGGGCGGCCGCTCTCTGTTACCGTCACGGCAAGTCTGAAGAAACCGCCAAAGCGGAAGAAAGGTGATTTTCACTTCGCCAAGCGGACTCGTACAATCAAAGCACAACCAGAATTTTCGTCGCGGGAACGGAAGAAGCGGCCGATGGAAGTACCGGTATGGCAGGTCGTCTTGATGTTGGGCGGCGCGATGACGTACATGCTTCTTTTCGGCTGGCTGATCAAAACAACCTATTTCGATTGGGGCGAGCTGCCAATCCTGTGGCAGTTGGGCGCGACCGCCGCCGTCATCCTGATGTCGCTGCCGCTGGCGTTGTTCTTCAGAATCGGCTGGCTGGGGGTCGGCTACGGCGTCCTCTTACTTTTCAGCATCGGCCGAGATTCTTAGATACTCGCCCCCCCTTGCCGGATCGTCGCCTACGGCCGGCCGGCGCCGCGGGCTATCGGCGGGGCCGCGTGTTTCGGGGGGTCGCGTCTTAGGCTTCGCACCACTCGCGGGCAATCGGGCAGGGCGTCTAAGAACTCGCGGCCGTACTGCTTCGTCGTCAGCCGCGGGTCGAGCAGCACCACCTTTCCCGTGTCGGCGGCGGTGCGGATCAATCGGCCGAAGCCTTGTTTCAACTTCAACACGGCCGACGGCAGCGTGTATTCGACGAACGGGTTGCCGCCGCGCTCGCGGATCGCCTCTAGACGGGCTTCGACGAGCGGCCGGTCGGGGGCGGGAAACGGCAGCCGGGGAATGACCACCAGCCGCAGCGCGTCGCCGGGAACGTCGATCCCCTGCCAGAAAGTGTCGGCGCCGAACAGCACGGCGCGGGGCGTCGTTTTGAACTGCGCCAGCAGTTGGTTGCGCGGCATGCCGTCGCCTTGGGAAAAGAGCGGGTAGCGGTTCTGAGCGAACCAGGCGGCCAGCCGTTCGGCGGCGTGTTGCAGGCTGCGGTGGCTGGTGAACAACACGAACGCTTGGCCGCCGCTGGCTTCGACGTACTCCGGGATGAGCCGTAAGACGACTTCCTCGAAGGCGTCGTAGTCGGCCGACGGGTCGGGAGCGTCGGTGATAAGATGGATTTCCGCCTGCGTCTTAAAGTCGAACGGACTTCCCAATTTCAGTGCGTCGGCGGTCGGCAGACCGAGGCGGTCCTTCAGAAAGTCGAACGCCTTGCCGTCGTCGGCCTTTACGCCCGGCTTCGTCCCCACGGCCAACGTCGCGCTCGCCAAGATCGCCGTCGGCACCTTCGACCACAGCTTGTCGGCGAGGAGCGGGCCGAGGTCGATCGGGCTGCTGGCCAGTTTCGTTCGGCCGCGATCGCCCGCTTCGATCCAGTAGGCGCCGGGCGACTCCTGTCGCAGCCAGCGGTCGACCGCGTCGCCCGCGCCGTGGGCGTCGGCCGCCAGCGAGGTCACCTCGATGCGCTCGGCGTCTTCCGTCAACTGCGCCGCCGCCTCGTTCAGTTTGCGCGCGAGTTTCTGAAGCGGCGAGGTAAGACTGTTCGGTACGATGTTCGCTTGACGCACCCGGCCGTTCGAGCCGCCGTTATGTTTCCGCCACTCGGCGGCCGAATCAAAGAAATCGACCGCCGCGAATCGGCACTCCTCCACCAACGGCAAGATCGCCTGCCATTTGTGGTGAATGAGCATCCCTTTCTGAGTCCGTTCGCTGTACAGTCGGCCGAGCAGGTGCTCGATGGAACCGCTCGTCGCTTCCAATCCTAAGTGATTGGCGGCGACGTCCTCCAGCGTGTGCGCTTCGTCGAACACCACGACGTGGTATTCCGGCAGCAGACCGAAGCCGCGGGCCTTCAGCGCCAAGTCGGCGAAAAGTAGGCTGTGGTTGACGATGAGCAGGTTGGCGTTCCAGATGCGACGGCGGGCGGCGAAGTAGAAGCATTTTTGGTGTTCGGGGCAGGCTTTGCCCAGGCAGTTGCCGTGTTCGCTGCGGACGTTCTCCCAGACGTTGGGAAACGGCCGATAGGGCAGGTCGGCCAGCGAGCCGTCGGTGCTGACGTCCATCCATTCGACGAGGTGTTCCAACTGTTGATGAGCACCGTCGTCGAACAACACGGCGCCGGCCCGCCGCTGGGCCGCCAACGCCCGCCGCCGGCTCATGTAGTTGCCCCGCCCTTTCACCAACACCGCCGAAAACTCTTCCGGCCAGACGGCGCGCAGAAACGGCACGTCCTTGTGAATGAGCTGTTCTTGCAAACTGATGGTGTGGGTGGAAACGACGACGCGCTTCGGCGGATCGCAGCGGGTGGCGGCTAAAAGCGCCGGGACGAGATACGCGAAACTCTTGCCGACCCCGGTACCGGCCTCAACGAGCAGGTGCTTGCCTTCGGCGATGGCCTGGGCGCCGGCCTCGGCCATCGCCATCTGCTCGGCGCGAGCTTGATAGCCCGGCAGCCGCGCCGCCACGCGCCCGCCCGGTCCCAAAATCTCCCGCACCGCCGCCGCATCCAAGCCCACGCCGCCCTACTTCCCCGTCTCGACCACCCGCCATTGCAATGGTGATGAGTATAGGAGAGGCGCGGTCGGGTGGTGGAACGATCCCGCGGGCGACGTCACGCTTCCGAGAAGAAGGCGTCGACCAGGGCGGGGTTGGACCTGTTCACGACGGGCTCGACGACCGCCAGATAGGCGGCCGCCGCGGCCGAGCTGGAAGACCGCGTCGTCATCCGCGCGGCGCCGACGGCTTGACTGAACGCCGACTGCCCGCCGGCCTGGGTCGTGTTGGCCAAACCGCCGGCGCGGCCGGTCGTTTGGTCCCACGCCCGATACTGGAGCTGCACCCGGCCGCTGGACGTCGTCGGGCGGAACCGCATCCGGTCGTTGCCCGATAGCAAGAGCGCCCGGTCGGACCGCAGCCGTGAGACGTCCACCCGCCGCCACGGGCCGCCGCCGACGCGGAACTCGAACATGCCGCCGCGGGTGCCGCGCAGGCCGACCAGCGCGATGCCGCGGCTGCCGCCGGAGTCGGGGTCGGAGACGCCGCCGGCGCGCCCCGTCCCTTGCAGGTACTGGCTGATTCGTACGCCTCCCGACGTGGTGATCGGCCCCAGGTTCGGCTTAAACCGTGGGTCGAGGATCGGCGCCGTGTTCACGATGGTGACGACCAGATCGGTCGAGGTCGACGCCTGAGTGTCTTCGTCTTCGATGGCTGTCGCCGTCACCCGCAGCGTGATCTGGCCGGTGGTGCTGGCGGGCAGAGTCAGCGTCGGCAACGGCGACGCCGTCACGCCGTCGTAGTTGATCCTCCAAACGCCCGGCGCGATCTGCGTCCCCGGCGAAATCACGCCGCCCGCCGGTACGTTGGCGATGGTGAGGGTGAGATCCTCCGAGTCGTCGGTGTCGATGAGGCCGGCCTGAATCGACAAAATGGTCGGAACGATGGAGGCGCCGAAGGTGTTGGCGACGATGAGCGTGGGCGCCTCGACCTTGTCGTCGACCGGTGGCGGCGGGTTCGGCGAGGTCAGCGAAAACGTATAGGGCTGGTCGACTGGCGGAGCCCCCACGCCGGGCATTCGATAAACTTTCATGAAGAAGACCGAGCCGGCGGGAACGTTCGGCACGCGGAAGACTTCCTTGCCGCCCGGCTCGTACGAACCGCCGAGGTACGTGCCGTTGGCGTCGACGACGTCGATGTCGACGTCGCCCAGAGCCGGGTCGTAGTCGACCTCGAAGACGGCGTCGCCGGCCCCGCCGGTGGTGTAGCCGTAGACGTCGACGTCGTCGGCGACGTGCAGGGTGGCGGGGTAGGTCCCGGTCGTCAAGTTGGTGGAAAAGCCGAAGTCGTTGTTCGGCTCGAAGGCGTCGGCGGCGGCGGCGAGCCGGTCTTCCAACGCCTGGAAGCCGAACCGCGCGGGTTTGCTGAAAGCGGACGACGAAATTTTCATCGATGAAGCGCCTTCTGCGACGGAACGGTCGACGGGCGGCCCCGTTCGCCGCTCCCGATCGATTCGCCCCCGGTCCAAAGAGTCGATTCGTTTCACGATCCCTGATTCTTTTGTAACCCGACGGACGCCGAGTTGCAACGTGAATGAGTTCTTTCGATCGTAAAAGCAAGATGGGCGACGGCTAGGAAATCCGGACGCGATGGGGAGGATTACTGTGAACTATCGATGCCATTGGCCGGTGGAGGGATATGCTCAATAATTCTTGGTTGTCTTCATCTGCATCTCTTGGTCGGCTTATTAAAGATTCTCGTTTACTTCGGGCGGTCCGGTACGACGTAAGTCAGGTCGGGAAGTTTTCGGGTCGATTCTTCGCCGGTTCGCTTGCGAAAAAGCAGCGTGGCGCGAATGGTGAGGCGGGTTCCAGGCACAACTTCCTTCGGCAATGGCGCAGTGTAACTGAAAAATGCTTCATAACGACCGTTGTATTTGACAGTTGTTTTGGCTTCGATGGAGATATTGGCATCGTCAGTCAACTGAACTTCGAGGCGATCAAAAAAGCCCGGAGATTTTGAAACCGCACTTCCGTTGCCGATGATCGCCGACTTTTGCCAATCGACATAGGGAGGCGTGACCGGCCACCAAATCCGTAGTTCTGGGGCGGGCACGATCGATTCATAAATCCTCGGACCCAAAAAATACAATGCGATGCCGGCGACCCCGGCCACCGCCACTCGTTTCGCCCATGATGCGCCGTTATTCATCATCACAAGGATTCGCTTCCGTCAATGCTGCCCATCGCCCGCCACACTTCTCGATCGACCGAGGAGTTCGTCCACTGCACTGAAGCATCCGCCATTAGCACGTAGACGCCACCACCATGCAAACTGCTGCTGCTAAAGGCGAATTTGTGTGGGTAGATCATGGTCATCTCCGGAATGCAAGAAGGCGAATCGGGAGGCAGTTGATGGTTGTACAGTGCCCCGAAGAAAAGACTGTATGTGTCCCAATGAATGCGTTTGGTCTGACCAAGGCCAGGTTTCGGAACCAGTGCCATGCAAGATTGGGAAAATTTTTCTCGATCGGTCGCCTCGGCGTCCCGTAGGAAGACGATCACGTGTTCCAATCGGAGCGGCCTGTAATCATCGCCGGCGATAAGTTCATAGGGAGAAACTTGCGCTTCCGCCGATGCCGCCGTGCGACTTGCACCATCCGTAATGCTTTTGAATCTAACCGCCAGGCCAATCTCTTGGTCGAGGAATATACCGTCGCCAAACCGTTGCCACTCGCCGCTTCCACCGTTTCCTGGATAATTAGTAGGACCACTGTAGAGGAAATCATCAATAGGGACGGCAGCCGATGGGCAGATGAACAAAGGTATAGACTCGCTACTTACGAGTCGGTTATGCTTGTCGCGTGGATCTTCAAAATTATACTCATCGAATAAATTCTGCATGTCGACAAAAGGAAGGATTTGAAGAAGATGAGATGGCATTGAGCCAGGAACAAAAAGCGGGAACATCCCATGCACTTCCGCATACTGATTCAAGCCAAGGCCGATCTGCCGGAGGTTGTTGGAGCATGCCGATCGGCGAGACGATTCCCTGGCATACTGAATGGCGGGCAGCGCAATTGCGGCGACAACGGCCAGTATGCCTAGAACGACCAAAAGCTCAAGCATCGTGAATCCGTGGCGTCGCATAGCTCAACATCCTCTTAAAAAGTAGACCTAGGAGCTTGCAGTCAGAGTTGACATTCGGAAATGATTAGAAATCACGGACCGGTGTATACTGGACTCACAGTGACAAGTCGAGGCTGGCCGGACTGCGTGGAATTCTGCCCCATCGCGCCCCCGGTCCGAATAACCTGGCGGGGAATCAATTCATAGTTGCCTGTGCCAGGCACCAGTACATAGTAACCTGAAAATTCAAACTCACCTGAGGTGGGAGTTGGACCAGCAACAACAGTGCATTGCACGATCGAGGTAGGGCCCCAACCGTTATTACGTCGGCAAATAACTTCATCAGAAAGATGCCATCAGCCTGTCAGCGGTGTCATGTGTACTGCACCTCCGGGTGGTCGAAGTACGCGGCGACCTTCGCCGGAAGCCCGCGGAGGGCTTCCATGAATTCCTCCACC
>JBOFFD010000823.1:0-4458 GCA_051648425.1 Planctomycetia bacterium | reverse complement strand
TCGTCGCTCTGAACTGCGCGTCGTTGTCTGAAAGCATTCTGGAAAGCGAACTGTTCGGCCACGAAAAAGGCGCCTTCACCGGCGCGGAACGGCAGCGCAAGGGGCGGTTCGAGTTCGCCAACGGCGGCACGCTGTTCTTGGACGAAGTCGGCGACCTGCCGATGTCGACGCAAATCAAACTGCTGCGGGTGATCGAAAGCCGCGAGATCATGCGCGTGGGGTCGAACGAGTCGATTCCGGTGAACGTGCGGCTGGTGTCGGCGACGAACCGCGACATCGAAGCAATGGTCGCCGCCGGCCAGTTCCGCGAAGACCTGTACTACCGGCTGAAAGTCGTCACCATCCGTCTGCCGCCGCTGCGCGAACGGCGCGGCACGCTGCTGCCGGGCGACGTCAGCGACATCGAGCTGCTGTCGAACCATTTCTGCCGCGACTTCGCCAAACAGTACGGCCGGCCGGCGCCCACCATCTCGATGGCGGCGATGAACGTTCTGAAAAACTACGATTGGCCGGGGAACGTCCGGCAGTTGCGCAACACGATCGAAAGCATGATCGTGATGGACGCCGACGGTCGGCTCGACCTCGACGACCTGCCGGAAGAAATGCACGTCCGCCGCGACGGCGTTTCCGGGGCGCCGCCGCAGGAATCGCTCGTCGGCAAGCCGTTGGAACTGGTGGAAGCGTACTACATCGAGCAGGCGCTGCGCCTTACGGAAGGCAACCGCGAAGAGGCGGCGCGGATGCTCGGCGTCAGCGAGCGGACGATGTACCGCAAGATCAAAGAGTATAAGATACCAACGGTGAAGGGCGCCGAGCCGCGCCGCAAGGAAGCCGTCTACGCCGACGTCGACTGACTTTCACGCCTCTTCGTTTAAGATGACGCTATCGGGCGAACGCCCCCGGGACGACCAAATGCAGACGTATCGAGTCAATGGCGGCGCGGTTTCGGCGGCGATCTGTCTGGCATTGATCGGCGTCGGCCGATCGGCGGCGGACCACTACGACGACCACACGGCGGCGATTATTTCAACTGTAGAGGCGGCCGGTCCGAAGGTGTTGCACCGGCCGACCGTCACCGTCGCCGAGCTTGCCGATCGCCACCCGCTGCAAGGCCTGCCCGCCAGCACTTTCCTCATCGTCCAAACCGACGAAGGCAATTGGGCCAAGCTGTTGGTCCGCATCGCCAAGCGCAAGTCGGCCGACAAGACCGAACCGTCGCCGTTGATCTTAGTTGAACGGATGACCACCTATCCCGTCGACCCCCGACGCCGACCGCTTGCCGACCGCGCCGACGTCTACCTGTTCGACGGTTTCGGCCTGGACCTCGACGCCGGCCAGATCGTCCCTAAGGCGAATGGCGAAGATTTGGTTTTCACCACCGACGACAAAGGCGGCGCGCTTGTCGCGGCCCCGCGGGTGAAGCTGTTCGTTGTCGCCGAACCGCTCGCCCCCGTGGCGAAGTCCGCCGTCAAACGCGTGTTCAGCCAAGGAGCGGTGCAGACGAGCGACTTCGCCGGCAAGTACCGCGTGGAGACCGACGGTCGGTTCATCGGCAAGCTGGAACTGACGGTCGACGGTCAGGGGGCGGTCGCCGGCGGTTATACGTCGGAAAAGACCGGTCAAACGTACACCGTGGTCGGCCGGGCGGGCAATCCGGCCCACAAAATCGAGTTCCGCGTCAGCTTCCCGATGACCGAACAGGCCTACACCGGCTACCTTTGGTCGGCCAAACGCGACCGGTTCGTCGGCGTGATGGAAATGGAAGGCAAACCGTTCGGCTTCGAAGCCGTCCGCACGGAATGAACCCGACGCTTCGATGACGGGACGACGCGACTCCCAGGGCCTTTCATGGTTTCAACGTTGCGTTGAAAAGCATTCGGAAGGCGGCGCCCAGGTCGGCGGCGGCGGTTTCCATGGCGGCCCGCACGTTACCGTTCAGTCGCTTCAGCACGTGCAACGCCGTGTTCCGCAATGCCGCCAGCACCTGCGGCGCCGACCCCTTCCGCACCCGGCAGCCGTTCGCCCAACTTCACGTCCCGCACAGTACAGGCCGTTCTCGATCCCCCAGTGCGCGCGCGTCAGCTCCAGCAGCCGCGGCCGCGTCCGCCTGTTCCGGCGGCAGGCTCGTGATCCACCGTCTAATCGTCTTGGGGAATTCCATCGCCGCACCTGGACCACCTTGGCTACAGCGAACCGCTGGCCAAGGGGAAGTCGATCGGCAGCGGCGCGATCGAGGGGGCGTGCAAGTACGTGATCGGCCGCCGCCTCAATAGAGCCGACGGCCTCTGGATCCCTGAAAACGCGGTCCGAAAAGCCAGACTCTGCTCCAAGCATTACGCCGGAGAATTGCAGCGCTACTGGCAGGATTGCCCATCCCTCGCCATCTAACCGCCAACTCATTGGCACGGACCCCAACGCCGGAAAGTGGCGTCCGGTCGCTTGCCCAAAGGGAAAGATCGGGTATGATTGGCGTCGGAGAGGTGACAGAGTGGCCGATTGTGCCGGTCTCGAAAACCGGTGTGCCGAAAGGTACCGTGGGTTCGAATCCCACCCTCTCCGCTTCAAGAACCCCGCGTTTTCCTAGTGAATTAACACGTCTTCCGTCGTTCCAGTCAACTTCGCCCGCCCCGTTCCGCCGTCAGCAGGCGGCAGCATTTGGGCGGTTCCCGGCGGTTCTAAGCGGACGGCGGCGCTGCCAATGCGCTGCCAGATTTCGGCCGTCCGATCCACCGCCGCCGACAGTTCGTCGAGGCCGAGGTGCGTGTACCGGTTGGCCGTCAGTTTCGGGTCCGAATGCCGGGCCAGTTTTTGAGCCAGCGCGAGCGGTACGCCGGACCTTCCAAGGTTGGAAATGAAGGTGTGCCGCAGGGCGTGAAAGTCGGCGAAACCCTCTTCCGTTTCCCAAGGGATACCCGCCGCGGCGAGGTCAACCGCCAGCATGCGCCCGGCGTCACGGTTCTTCGCCCACTTGCCCGGCCAAAGCGGTTCGCCCGTCGGTCGGCCGGCGAGCCACCCGCCGATCCGCTCGACGAACGCTCGCGGCAGCGGCTGCACGTCCTCCGTACGGTGCTTGGAGAATTCGGCCGCGAGCACCACCGCCGGCGGCGTTCGGTGGAGGTCGAACGATGCCGGCGTCAGGCTGGCGAGCTCGGAGGCGCGGAAGCCGGTCGACAGCGCGGCGACGTAAAGCATCGCGCGGTCCGGGCCGCACAGTCGGCAGACGACCTTGGACTCTTCCGCCGCCGCAAGCAGCCGGCGGACTTCGTCGTCCGAGAGCGCCCGACGGTCGTGCCGCCGGTCGGTACGGACGTTTTTCGGTTCGACCGCCGCCAGCGGGTCGGCCGCCAGCCGGCGGTTCTTCACGCAGAACCGCACGAACTGCCGAACTGCGGCGAGGTAGAAGTTCCGCGTCTGCGTCGAGAGGCCGGTGGTCAGCCGGCGACCGGAAACCCGCGCGGCGACCTCGGGGTTCTTCAGGTCGGCGAGGAACGCCTTCACCCGTTCCGGCAGCACGTCTTAGATCGACGCCGCGCCGCTCTCCGCGACGAACGTCAGCAGCCGGCCACATACCAGATCGGCATGGTCTTTCGTAACGTCGCCTGATCGTAGATCCTTCTCGAAAGCATCGACGTGCTCCAAGATCGGCGCCCAATCATGATCGTCGAACCGCGAGACCAAGCCGTCACGGCGCAGCTTCGCCTCTTGCTCGGCCTTCGCGGCCGCCTGGGCAGTGAGCTTCTTGTCGCGGTATCCCTTCCGAGTCCGCCGGCGGCCGTCGGCGTCGACGAAGGAGTAGTACCAGACCGCGTCCCTCTTGCCCTGGTCGCGGCCGCGGCGGAAGACGCTGGCCACTATTTCGCCTTCCGTTTCGCGGCGGCGGGCTTGGCTTCGTCGGCCTTCGCTGCCGCCGCCGCGCGGAGCTTCTCCCAGTCTTTACGGGACGGCATCCCCGCCTCGATCCAGGCGTCGATTTCGGATCGGACCCAGTATTTGCGGCCGGCGGGGTCGCGGCGGTGCGCGGGCAGCTTGCCGGCAGCGTCCCACTCGCTCACCGTCCGGTAGGCGCGGTTGATGTGGACGCCCAACATCTCGACGTCGAGGATTCCCGACGGCGAGGCGTACTCAACGATCCGCTTCACTGTGCTCGTCGCTTCGATCGTCGGCATGCGGTCCCTCTCTTTCCGTGCTGGTTGTCGTTTCATCCCTCCCCCAGTTCGTCGCCGAGGGGGAGTCGAGGTCGCGTTCTTACACCGCCGCCGCTTTCCGGCGGGGTTTCTTAGTCTTGGCGGGTTTGGCGACGGCCTCATTGGCCTGGGCGGCGACGTATTACGCCGGCACGGATGTAAGTCGGTAAGTTTTCGATCGCGACCGGTTTCCTATAATACTTCGCGGCGAGCGGGGTTCAACACCGGGAGGTGCATCGTGCAAGACGAGTATCAAGATCCGCGCGGCTATTCC
>JBOFFD010000822.1:0-5874 GCA_051648425.1 Planctomycetia bacterium | reverse complement strand
CGCCACCTGCCCGAGCGCGATCCCGTGCTTGCCCGCCCAGGCGCTGACGAGGTGCAGCGGCCCGACCCCCTTGCCGCGGTCGTGCGACCCGCGGCAGGTCTTGCCGTCGATCGCGATCAGCGTCGGCGAACCGTCGTCGGCGGTCTTAACCGCCGCGGCGGTCTACGCCTGGAAGCATTCCTGGAACGCCTTGGGTTTAAGAGTCGATAAGATCCGGCGGAGGCAGTCGCGCGAGGGAATGCCGTTCGGCAGCTCTAAGAACTGCTTGAGCCAATCGGCGCGGGCGACCGCCCAGCGGTGGATGGCGGTGGGTCCGTCGCCGTGACAGATCATGCCGGCGACGACGATGACGACGACGTCGACGAGAAGGTGTTTGCGGTTGCGCGAGTCGCGCGGATCTTCGAGCGATTCGAAGTAAGAACCGATGGAGCCGACGTCGATCCAAGCCGCCATGACCGGCCGCCGCGCGGGGGCCGCCGCTGGCCGCCGAGCGCCGGGTCGGCCGACCGCCGCGCCGGCCCGTCCGACCGGTCGTATACTACTTCGGGCAGCTTCACGCCAGTCCACGCAGACAGCCTATTTATACGCGCTGGCCGTGGCAGGTGCATCCCTTTGGGTTTCTCGCCCGGCGGCTCGAGGAAGAGGTTGTGCCAGTCGAGCGCGGCCGCCGCCTTTCGCAACCGGCGCGAGGCGCGGTCGACGGCGTCTTCCCCCTGGCAGGCGTAGACCAGCCCCAAGCATTTCCGGCACTGGAAGACCGACCCGCTGTACAGGACCGCCGCCCGACGGTCGCAAGTGGGACACCGAAACCACGGCCGTCGCCCGGCCAACGTGCACGGCGTCCAATCGAGCCGGACGGCGTACTCCGTCGACTTCGCCGTCGCGCCAGTGCCGTGGCAGTATGCCAGCACGACGTGGTCGGAGTCGGGGAAGCCTTTCACCAGGATCGACGCCGTTCCGTGGCGGTGCGGCCAGTGGACGCCGATCCAAGCGCCGGAAGCAAGGGCGCCCTCGCGGTGCAGTTTACGAACGTCGAGTGCGTGATGATCGTCGGTCGTCGGCTTGGCACCCGTCCGCCGCCGCGACGACGACGTACCGTTCCTGGACGAACCGCCCGCCGGCCTATACCGCCGCCCGTCCGTTCGCGTCAAGCACGAAGACTTGAGGAAATCCGAACCTTCGCGCCGGATTTATTTGGCGAGACCCCGCCGCAGGCTTTCTTTCCGGGTCATAAAATACTTGGCTTGGGCTTGACAACTATTTTTGCGACAGTACCATCTTAGGAGTGTGCCGAAAGCGACTCGCAGTCTCTTTCCGACCACTTGCGAATCCGTCCCTATTGATTCCGCCGAGATGAGATGAACAAAGCGTTGTCGCACAACAACCACTTTATCGTCTGATGTCGTGTATTGCTGGTATTCCCATCCGGCGACCATTCTTTGATGTTCTGCAAGCGAATCGCCAGGAGATTTCCTTTGAAGAAAATTCTTTGGATCATCATGGGCGCCCCCCCCTTTGCGCAATAGCCGTCGTCGTAGAGACCGCACGCGACCGCGCGATCGAAGCCGTATCTGACGCCAAAAATGAAGATACTGCTGTTTCGAGTTCGCCGACGACTGAAACATCGACGTTGACGAAAGATCTTGGGGCGGTCATCGTCGCGCCTCACTCATCTCTTCGATTCCCGTTTGAAATGGAAAACTCGCAAACAATTCCCGTCGAGATCGAACGAGTCTCGATTACGATGCCATGTTGCGTTTCGCTCGAAGCCCCGCCGAAACTTATAGCCCCGGGCGAAACGGCTCGCTTCCATCTGGTGGCAAAAACGAACGGCCGGTCAGGCAAGCTACGGTTTGAAGCAATTCTTGCCGAGAAGAACGGCGGCCGATTCCGGCTGGTGGGAACCGCCACCGTTCACAATCGAATTTCGGTGGACCCTCAAGCAGTCGATCTCGGATCAATAGGCCGCGACGAATTGCTACACGCGGTCCCAACCCAGAAATTCAGAGTGTTTCGACGATCGTCGGAGCCGATTTCACGACTTGAGATCGAGAATCCGCCCGGCGGTTCGATTGCTGTCTTGAGCGACATCGATTTTCATGAGACGCGAACTACCGACGAAACTTCGATCGTCTGCGACGAGTATCTAGGTTCGTGGAAGTTTCTCGAAACAGGATCGGACGGTCTCCACGACGCGCGGGCGTCGGCGTCGATCGCGGGATCGACCGAGTCCGTCGTTGCGACGGTTCGGTGGCGGGTCGCGGGTCGCGTCACGGCTTCCCCGGCGAGCCTCTATTTCACAAGCGACGGCGAACGCCGAAAGACAGTTCGCGTCACGGCGGTCGACGGTCAGCCGCTGTCGGTGCAGGAATTGAGCGCCGACGAAGACTATTCGTGCCGGGTCGTCGAGTCTGGGCCGCGGTCGACGACGATCGAAGTCGCCGCGTTGGAAACGGTTTTCCTTAAGCCTCTGGCCGTGAAGACCCTTCAGATCAGGACTTCTTTGGGAAGCGTCGATGTAACGGTCGTCGCGGGAACGACGAAGTCGAGGAAAGCGGAGCATCCAAAATGAACAACCGCAAGGAAATGAAGAGAGCGAGAGGTTTCACCGCGGTCGAACTCTTCGTCGTGGTTGGGATCGTTTTGGTGGTCTCCGCCTTGCTGCTGCCGGCGATCCAGGAGGCGCGGTCGAGGGCGAATTCCGCGTCGTGCCAAAACAACCTTAGACAGCTCGCCGGCGGCGCCCACCAATACCATGAAGCCTACACGATGCTGCCCGGCTGGGTTGCTCTCGGAATGCCGGAAAACCATTCCAACCGCAACGCCTATTGGTCGATCCACGCGCAACTGCTTCCTTTCGTCGGCGGTTCGGAACTGTACGACAATCTGAATTTTAGAATTCGACTGCCCGCCATCGAATTGTCGCCGGTCGACGAATGGCAAGCTCAATCGACCGCGTCGAAGACCGTCGTCTCCGTCTTTCTGTGTCCAGCCGACGCCAACCCCGCCGGCTATCTCGGGGCGACCAATTACCGCGGCTGCTGGGGCGCGGGTCCGTACTGGAACCGAACGTTGGAGTTTCCAGACTCGATCAACGGAGTTTTCGCCGGCGACTACATCGTCCCCGTGTCGTTTTCGAGCGTCTACGATGGATTGGCGTCGACGTCGATGTTTTCCGAGCGGACGATCGGTCTCGGCTCGACGGCCAAGAAGATCGTCTCTTCTCGGGAGATTCTCGGCATCCCAGGCGAATTGATGCCGCACGATGCCATCGAAGCGGAATTGGTGTGTCAATCGTTGTCGTTGATGGATGACGACACGGTCGGTGCGTCTACCCATGCGGGGCGGCGGTGGATATCCACCGGCCTGCATATGACGTTGTACAATCACGCCTTGCGTCCCAACGACGTCGCGAAAGACTGCTTGTATTTCGGCGCGGTACCGCCCGTCGGCGCCCTCGGCGCGCGGTCGTTCCACGGCGGCATCGTCAACGTCGCCAGCGCCGACGGCCGCGTCAGTTCCGTGTCGGATGCGATCGACCTCGGCGTCTGGCGCGCCTACTCGACGCGCGACGGCGGTGAAATCGTCCTCGCACCTTGAATCGCCTTCGACCTTGAAAGTCCTTTTTTGGAAAGGGTCTACCATGAAGATCGTCTTGATCGGAAGCAGTCTTTCGGCGCTGCTTGCCTTCGGCAGCCTGAAGGCGGAGTTCTCTTCAACGCGCGATCCGCTTTTGGGTCGCTCGTCGTTCGGAGACAGCCGCACTGTTACACAGAATATTCAAGATTGCGACTTTGTGAACTACAACGTCCCCTGCAACCAACTGGGACAAACGTGCACCGCATGCACCATCGAGGCCCAAGCCAATTATATCTACAATGCCTGGTTCGGTGACAGGTTTGCGCCAGCTCCCGATAGACCGTGCGGCGACTTGATGGCGGGAACATGCTTGCCGACTGGTCCTGCTAATGCACTCCTCTGCACCATTATCTCAGATCCCGAAAATCCCAGCCCCCCGATCAGGCCCTGCATCGGAGTGCCGGATGTCCAGAACCAGTAGGGGAATTGCTGGTCCGGATCAAGTTTCGGCGTGTGCAAGATTCCATCCCGCCGTCGTCTTGTGCAGGACGGCATCCGACGTCCGGGATCGGAGATGCGGATGCCGACCGAACCGAGTTTTACACTTGGATCGATTGCGGAACACGAGCCTGCTCGATCTTAGCAAATCGTTGAGATGAGGTGGAGTCATGATTTTCGCAGTCGTCTACTTGGGCATCACCGCGATTTCCACTACCCCTTACATTGCCGTCATCGACGCGGCGACGTCGAAGGTGCGCGACGCGACGTTTCTCGTGGAATGGGAGGCGGGTCGCTTAGTGGATGGAGCGATGCAAGTGAACCCCAACCGCTCGGCGACCGGAAAATGCTGGTACATCGATACAGGCTTCGCCGCCTGGGAAGAAATGAAGACGACGACGGCGGGCGTTCTCACGGAACGCATGTCGGTCCGGGCCGGCGGGGAAGTTCGGCGGATCAATCGGTACGCCGACCCGAAGGCGATACCTTCGCAGAGCATCGTGTCGACCGATGGAAGCGCGTCGAACTTTCGGCTTCCGATGGAATGCTACTTTCCGGCTTACTGGGCGATGTTGTCAAAGGAAGCGAAGACTCAGTTCAGCTACGCCGAGTCGCCATTGGACGGACGAAAATGCATTGAAGTGAAATTCGTCGCCGCCAACCCGAAGACGAATTTCCTCTGCGAGTTGATTTGGTGGGTGGACCTTGAACGCGACGGGCACGCGTCGCGCTACGAGACTAGGATCAACGGAAACCTGATGGTGCAGCGGCGGACGGTCGATTTCCAAGAGGTCGAATCCAACGGTCAAAAGGCATGGTTCCCGAAAAAAGTGACCGTGGATCTGTTCGGAAAGCCGGGGAGCACGAGCCATGAGGCGAACGACGTCGCCAACTGGCGGACTGATTTGAATTTCATCACAGGCTCCATTTCATTCAACACCGGATTGAGCGCCGAAGCGATCGAGCCCAAGTTCGACAAGAAGTATCCTATTTCGAATCCTGAATCTCGTTTAAGAGCGAATTCCATCCCCCGCGACGAATTGGTGGTTTCCGGTCGCGTCGACGTCGACGACGTCAAGACGACCATGCGATTGGCGGAAGACGAACGACATCGGTTGTTGGAATCGAAAGCCGCCTCCGGCCGAAACACGTCGCTTTGGACTTGGGTCTACTTCGCGGTCGCCGGCGTGGCGGTCGCGGGAGGTGGAACACTCTTCATGCGGCTCATCAAGCAGCGGCGGGAATCGTAATGGTCTGGGGTACGGCCGTTCTGACGTGTCTGCTCGTCGTCGGCGAAACGAGCTCTTCCGAACCTCGCGACGCGGTGTCGTGCAGTGCGGCCTCGTTGTGGTTTCTCGCTAAACACCACGGTGTCGACGTCGGCCTCGAACGTCTTTCCGAACGCCTGCCCGTCCGCCCCGCCGGAGCGACGGTGGACGAGATTTTGGACGTCGCCGAGGATTTCGGTCTGTCGCTGGTCGTACGCCGCATCGGTGCGCGGGACTCTTTTCCTTCCTCCGCCATGGTCGTGCTGCTGGCGCCGGAGCGCGGTGCGAAAGAACAAAGAGTCGGGCATATGGTCGCCGCCTGGCCCTTGGATTCAGAGGGAAGACAGTTTCAACTGCTCGAACCGGCGGCGGACCCGACGGTGATGGATTCGTGGCAGCTTCGGCAACGGCCGTTTTCAAACTGGATTCTCGTTCCGGGATGGAGTTGTCGGCGGATCGCTCGATCGTTGAGTCTTGCTTCGTACGTCTGCCTCGCGGCGACGTTCGCCGTCTTTTTTAGGCGTAGTCT
>JBOFFD010000821.1:0-2025 GCA_051648425.1 Planctomycetia bacterium | reverse complement strand
CGGCGACGCCGACGTCGTAGTAGTCGCGGTAGACGACGTCGTTGCCGCGGATTTCGGCGTTGAGGGCGGGGAACTGTTTCAGGCCGTCGACCGTCGCCTTGACGAAGAACGACATGAAGCCGAGCTTGACGTTGTACTTTTTCTGGAACGACTCGCCGTACTCCTTGCGGAGGTCCATGACGGCGCCCATGTCGATTTCGTTGAAGGTGGTGACGAGGGCGGCGTTCTGCTTGGCTTCGACGAGGCGGGCGGCGATGCGCTTGCGCAACATGGTCATCGGGACGATTTCTTCGTGGCGGTAGCCGGCGGCCGCCGGGACGGCGACCGGAGCGGGCTTTGGCGACGAAACGGGCGGGGCGGAAGCGGCCGCGGCGGCGTGGCGGACGACGTCTTCCTTAAGCAACCGGCCGCCGGGACCGGTGGCGGCCACTTGATCGGCCTGCAACCCTTCCTGCGTCAGCACCCGTTGGGCGGCCGGCATGACGCGCGAGCCGTCGGTCATGGCGGCGGCTGGGGCGGCGTTGGTCGGGGCGGGGGCCGAGGCTCCGGCGACGGCGGTTTCGTCGATGACGGCGATGACGTCGTTCGGTTTGACGACGGCGCCGGCGGGGGCCAGCAGCTTGACGATTCGGCCCGCGACCGGGGCGGGAACCTCCATCGTCGCCTTGTCGGTTTCGATTTCGACGAGCGTTTCCTCGCTCTTGACGAAGTCCCCTTCTTTCTTCAACCAAGAGCCCAGTTGAACTTCGGAAATCGACTCGCCGGCGCTGGGAACCTTGACTTCGACGGGCATGGTACGGTGGTCCTTCGTTGATCGTCGGGCATCGCCAGGTGCGATTCTATGGCTCGGCGGGAAAAGCAAAAGGCGGACCGTTGGGTCCGCCTGGCTTGGCGTGGATCGGCGGGCGTCGACTTCGGTGGAACCGTCGCCGTGCGATCGATCCGGTTTCTCGAAGGCGGCGTCAGCGGGCGGCGGGAACGACGGCCGGCCGCAAGCCGAACGCTTCTTCCATCAGCTCGCGCTGTTCCAGCTTGTGGCTGCCGGCCGACCCGGTGGCGGGGCTGGCCGACGCCGGGCGCGTCACGCCGCCGAACGGCAGCCGTTCAAAAAGTTCGCTGCCGAACTGCACCCGCAGGAACCGCCACGCCCCCATGTTTTCCGGCTCTTCCTGCACCCAATAGACCGGGGTGCCGTCGGCGTAGACCGCCAGCGTTTCCTCAAGGAGATCCTTTGAAAGCGGGTACAACTGCTCGATGCGGACGATCGCCACGTCGTCGCGCTTGTGTTCGTTGCGGAACTCGACGAGGTCGTAGTAGACCTTGCCGCAGCAGAGCAGCACCGACTGCACGTTCTCGGCCGGCCGGGGCAGCGCGTCGGGAATAATCCGCTGGAAGGCGCCGTGGGCCAGGTCTTCCAGGGTCGACGACACTTCCGGTTTGCGCAGCAGGCTTTTGGGGGTCATCACCACCAGCGGCTTGCGCCAGGGGCGCAGCACTTGGCGGCGCAGCAGGTGGAAGTATTGGGCGGGGGTCGTGGGGTTGACGACCTGGATGTTGTCTTCGGCGCAGAGCGTCAAAAACCGTTCGAGTCGGGCGGACGAGTGTTCCGGTCCCATGCCCTCGAAGCCATGGGGCAGCAGCATGACGACGCCGCTCAGGGTGCGCCACTTGTCCTCGGCCGACACGATGAACTGATCGATGATGACCTGGGCGGCGTTGCAGAAGTCGCCGAACTGCGCTTCCCACAGCACGAGGTCGGACGGCTGTTCCAGGCTGTAGCCGTAGTCGAAGCCCAAGACGCCCGATTCGGAAAGCGGGCTGTTGATGATGCGGACCGGCGCCTGGTTGGGGTCGAGGTGGGTCAGCGGGATGTACTGCCGGCCGTCTTCGGCGTCGTGCAGCACGGCGTGGCGGTGGCTGAAGGTGCCGCGTTCGCAGTCTTGGCCGCTGAGGCGGATGGCGTGGCCTTCGACGGCGAGGCTGGCGAAGGCGAGGGCTTCGGCGCTGGCCCAGTCGAGGGTTTTC
>JBOFFD010000820.1:0-1911 GCA_051648425.1 Planctomycetia bacterium | reverse complement strand
GGAATAGCCGCGCGGATCTTGATACTCGTCTTGCACGATGCACCTCCCGGTGTTGAACCCCGCTCGCCGCGAAGTATTATAGGAAACCGGTCGCGATCGAAAACTTACCGACTTACATCCGTGCCGGCGTAATACGTCGTCGAAAAATGTCATCGAGTCCGTATCTACTCTTACAGCTGCGCGCGGCAGGGATTTCTGTTCGGTTCGTGCGGGGTCGATGGGGAAGCCAGAAATACCTTGCCTGCGCGACAGGTTGTAAAACGACGGATTTCAAAGACGATCTTACCAACGATGTTCTTTAGCAATGCAACTGAAAGCCGCCGGACGACCGAAAATTGGTCGTCGGGTTTCAGTTCGGTCGCCACTAATTGCAAGGCGGATAGGTCGCCATGATGCAGTGCGGGGAACACGTTGCAGGCGCCATGTTGTCAAATGTGTTTGACGAATCCCGGCGACAGCCAACATATTGGATCATTTGGCAGCCGTAGTACTTGATGCAGGAAATCTCCCCCTTCGACTGCTTGCAGGTCGTCTTGCACGCGGCCTTCTCACATGCGGCATGCGTGTATTGGTGGCCGTAGAAGAATTCTTCGTACCGATCTTCGCACGGTTCGAAACCCGAGCTACACAAACTGTTTATCGTCAAGGGGCAGTGGACACTGTCGCGAATGCAACACATGTTTGCAACCCCATCTCCGCCGATCAGCGCGAGGGCCTCTTCGCCGCTCAGTGTTCGAAACTGTCCCGCGCGATTCGGTTCAACCGCGAGAATCACCGAGCAGCAGATCAGAGCGCTGAAAAAGAGACCTTCGAGAACCTTCGAGAACCTTGCATGGCGTAAATCCTTTCGTCGAGAAATCGACAGGACCGAGCCGAAGGGAGAGGAATGGTTACCTCTAGACAATCTAGCGTCTTAAGATTGTGGTAGTCAATGCCAGTTTCCGGAAAAATCGATTTCCCGCGCCGACGCCGGAGCTCGTTTTTTCTCGGGCGCCGGCAACCGTCGGCGCGCTTTCAAGCTTCCAGCCAAATACGATTGACGGCCGCCGAAGTTTCGGCGATAGGCTGCCGATGACTCTACGGAGCGTGGAGTTCGCTTTGGAGCGGAATGGTATGCGGCGCGATCGAACTTTGGTCCGGTGGAATGCGAAACGGTCGGCCGACGCTACGTCGCTCGCCGCCCTCGTCCTGGTCGCCGGCTCGACGGTCGGCTGTCAAACCTTCGCCGAGAAGGGGTTGGCGGTCGGCGGTCTGTTGGGGGCGGCCACCGGCGCGGTGGTCGGCTCGGCCACCGGCGACGCCGGTGCCGGCGCGGCCATCGGCGGCGTGCTGGGCGCGGCCACCGGCGCCATCGTCGGCGACGGCCTCGACGAAGTCGACCATCGCAACCAGGTTCGGCTCGCCCATGCCACGGCGGCCGCCAACGTCGCCCCGCCCACCAACATCCCCGACGTCGTCCATATGGCCCGGTCGGGCATCGGCGACGACGTCATCATCTCCACGCTGCACGCCGGTCCGCCGATGCCGCTCTCGGCCACCGACATCGTCTCGCTGCACCAGCAAGGCGTCAGCGACCGGGTCATTCAGGCGATGATCGACCGCTCGCGTCGATCCGCCGCGGTCGTCGCCTCGCCGGTGGTCTACCACCAGGGGCCGCCGGTGTACGTGGTGGAACCGCCGCGCACCAGCGTCAGCTTCGGCGTCGGCGTTCCGTACTACCACCGGCCCTACTGCGGACCGTACCGCGGCTGCTGGTGAACGCCGTTCCGAAACTGCGCCCGCGGCGGAGTCGGCGGCATATTACGTCGGCATGGATGTTCGTCGAGCGCGCTGATTCATAGCCCGCCGCGCGAGCAAGGGATTCCTGCTCCGATCGCGGGACGAATTCGCAAGGAATGTAGGAATCCCTTG
>JBOFFD010000819.1:0-1718 GCA_051648425.1 Planctomycetia bacterium | reverse complement strand
AGTTCCACCGAACAACGGGCGCTGTACTTGGCCGCCGCCCGCAGCGCGGTCAACTCCGGCAACCTGAAGTCCGGCATCGAACGGTTCGAGAAGCTGGTCGCCGACGTTCCCGACAACATCACGCTGCGGAACGAACTGGCCGGCGTTTTAGTGTCGGCCGGCCGCACCCGCGAGGCGGCCAAACTGTACGTAGGGATCGAGCCGAACGTCGAGGCCCGCTACCTGCTCGTCGCCATCCACTCGTTCGAGAAGAACTACGACGCCGCCATCGTCGAAACCAAGAAGATCCTTGAGATCGACCCGAACGACCAGCGCGCCCAGCTCATGCTGGCCGACGTCTACAACGCGCAGAAGGGCTACACCCAAGCCTCGGCCATTTACGAACGGCTGCTGTCGGCGAACTCGTCCGACCCGCGGATTCGCACCAAGCTGGCCGAAATCGCCCTCTTCAACGGCAACTACGACGTCTCGCTGGAACGCTTCCAGGCGCTTCTCGACGAGAACATCGACCAGCCCGCGCTGTGGCGGGGCTACATCGACTCGGCCAGCAGCGTGAAGAGCCTGCCGAAGGAAGCGGGCGAGACCATTCTGCAACTGGCCGACCGGTCGCTGACCGCGAAGTCGACCGACCCGGTCTACCTGGCGCGGCTGAGTTGGGTGCTGAAGCGGTTGGGGGCCGAGGAAAAGGCCGAGCCGCTGCTCGACGTCGCCATGAAGGACGACCCGGCCGACCCGAAGGTGCGCCGCGAACTGGGCCAAGTGTTGTTGGGCATGAACAAGCCGGCCGGCGCGCTGCGCATGTACGAAACGCTGTCGCCGTTGACGTTGGCCGACCGCACCGTTCTGGTGAACATCCATGCGGCGATCGAAGATTTCGACGCGGCGATCGCGCAGTGCCGTGCGATCCTGGAAGAGAAGCCCGACGACCTGAAGACCGAACGGCTGCTCGCCGACGTACTGGCCTGGAAGGGCGACTTCCCCAACGCCGCCGTTCAGTACAAGAAGCTGCTCGACCTCATGCCCGAAGACGAGGAGCTGCCGGTGCAGCTCGCCCGCTGCATCTTGTGGAGCGGCGAGTTCGACGAGGCTTTGCGCCGCATCGAGTGGATGCTGTCCGGCGACGTGGACCAGCAGGTGTTGTGGCCGGACTTCATCGACGCGGCGGCCAGCGCGACGGCGCTTTCCGACAAGTCGGCGAAGATCGCCGCCCACGTCGCCGAAAAGACGTTGCTGCTGCCGTCGTCCGACCCGGCTCGGCTGGCCCGGCTCGGTTGGGTGATGTTGCGTCTGGACCGCAAGGCGGACAGCACCGAATTGTTGGACAAGGCGGTGGCGCTGGCGGGCGAAAACCTCGACCTGAAGGTGCGCAAGGAACTGGCCGACGTGCTGCTGGCGGCCGGCGAGCCGAAGAAGGCGTTGGCGATGTACGTCGGCATCGAGCCGGACGCCGCCGACCGCAAGAAGCTGGCGGCCATTTATTCCGCGCTGCAGGATTTCGGCGGGGCCGAACGCGAACTGCGGTTGGCCGCCGCCGCCGATCCGAAGTCGGTCGACCTGCAAGCGATGCTCGGCGACGTGCTGCTTTGGAAGGAGGACTTCGCCGAAGCCGCCGCCGTCTTTGATAAGCTGCTCGCCGCTCGGCCCGACGACTGGACCCTCAAGACCAAGCTCGGCCAATCGATCTTGTGGGGCGGCGACCCCGCCAAGGCGCTGCCGAT
>JBOFFD010000818.1:0-13522 GCA_051648425.1 Planctomycetia bacterium | reverse complement strand
GGTGGAGGAATTCATGGAAGCCCTCCGCGGGCTTCCGGCGAAGGTCGCCTCGTACTTCGACCACCCGGAGGTGCAATACACGTGACACCGCTGACGACCGGCCGACATTGCTACGACTTTGTTATTTGCCGACGTAATATGTTCGGTCCACCCAACGACGAGTCGTTCGTCGGCCACCCCCTCGCGACCGCGGCCTTCATCCCTACGCCGTTTTCGAGGTCGAAGACTCGTCGTGGCTGCGCCGCCTGGAGCGAATGAACGCCGTGCATCCGTATCACTATCGGGAGTAGTTCTTGGCCGACCGCAAACACTTCGTTTTCGCGTTCCACGACACGACGTTTGAGTGCATCGCGCACGGCTTCGCGGTGGAGGTCGCGCGCGGCTCGCTCCGGGCGGTTCTGCCTCGGATGATTGCGTCGCTGGCCGACTAAGATCGTGCGGCCGCTGGAAGGTTCGTTGTAAGCCGCCGTCTTACATGCGGCGGAAGCGGAGCGATGCGATAGGGTGTTTGATTCCGGCGCCGGCGCGGACGGCGGCGAGCAGGCTTTCCTTGTGGAAGCCTTCCAGTTCCTGAAGCAGCGTGGAGTTGTCGACCAGGATTTCAAGAACGCCCCACCGCAGGGCGCCGACCTTCGTTCGGTCGGGCCACCGGCCGGCGACGGCGTCGGTCCAGCAGCGTTCCAGGTCGAGCCGCGCGGTCACCTGCGTCAAGCCGCGCTCGACCAATACCCGCCCTAAGATGTCGCCGATCTTCTTCATGATCTTCCTTATACCGTCGGCCGGCCGGTTCGTTGGAGAAATTCGGTCCTACACCCGCCCCGAGTACAAGACGGTCGGCTCGGCCACGCCCGGGGCGAAGGCGGCCAGGCCGCCGGCGGCGTGGTTGACATAGACCGTAGGTGCGGGACGGCCGGCGGCGCGCTCGGCTAAGATGTACTCCATCGCCTCGACGGCCGCCACGGTGGCGCGGTCGGCGGCGACGTCGTTGTAGGTTAGATTTTGCATGGCCGAGAGGCGGTCGCCGCGATCTGAAACGGGGCCGCCGAATTCGACGGAGGCCGCCTCCTCGAAAAACCGTTCGATCACTTCCAGACCGTAGCCGCGGCGCGTCCGTTCGCCCCACGGTTCGATGAAGGCGGCGTTGTAATGGAAGTTCGGCGTGATTTTGAAGTCGTGCGTTCGGCCCTCGGCGGTCAGTTCGACGCCCCGCTTGCGACTGTGACCGTTCCAGACTCCGTCGTCGAAACGGAATTGTACTTCCTGGTCGACGTAGCCGGGGAAGTCGTCGGGCGTCACCCAACTGGTGTGAATGTCGAAAGCGGCCTCGCGGCCGTCGGGGTAGCGATAGACGAGGTGTAGTTGCGTCGAATCCCAGGTGGGGCCGTCGGCCGGTCCGACCAGGCCGCGCTGGCCGTCGCAGGTGACGCGGTCTAAGACCGCTTCGCCGCCGTCGAAGAAGGTGAAGTCGATCAGTTTGATGTAATGGACGGCGACGTACGTGCCGGGGTTCCGGCCGACGATCCATTCCGCGAACTGGCCGCGGGAAATGCTCTTTGGTTCCAACAGGGTGCAGTAGCCGTTGTTGACATGGTTCAGCACGCCATCGGCGACTAAGGTCCGCAGTTTCTTATGGTCGGGGTCGAGCAGTTTGTGATAGACGACCTTCGCTAAGACGCCGTTGGCGGCGGCGATGCGGGACAGTTCGTCCAACTCTTTCAGCTTTAAGACCGACGGCTTCTCGACGAGCAAATGTTTGCCGGCTTCCAACACCGCCTTCGACGCCGCGAAATGGCGGTCGTCGGGGGCGGCCACGCAGACGGCGTCGCAGCCGGCCGCGATCAACTGCTTCACGCCGTCCGGTTCGACGACGACCGCGAAGTCACCCAGCCGGCCGGCCAGCTTCTCCTTGATCTTCCGCGCCCGACCGCCGGTGCGACTGGCGACGCCGACCAGTTGTACGCCGACGACGCCGAAATCAGGCCGATACAGCGGCCGGGCGGCTAGCCGCTCGAAGGCCGGCAGGTAGGTTTCGTCGAAGATCATGCCGGCGCCGACCATGCCGACGCGCAACATTCGCGGGGAACCGGTGAACGAAGGATCGGTGGCGGGGGTGGGTGTCGTCGGCATCGTATCGCACTAAACTCTCAGGAGGATACAAACGGAACGAGACCGCAGTCGGTTGTACGCCCCTTGCGTCAATCCGGCCGCCGCGCCCCGAAGGAGTTTCCGCGCCGATGGGACCGAACAACCGTCAATCGACCGCCGCCGGCCCGACCTTTCCGACCAGCGTCGGCCTGCCCGCCGACGTCCGTGAAAAAACGATCGCTCTGCTGAACCCGGTTATGGCCGACCTCTTCGACTTGTACAGTCAGACGAAGCAGGCGCATTGGAACGTGAAGGGAATGTACTTCGCGCAACTGCACGAATTGTTCGACGACGCGGCGGCGGAGGTGCTGCCGTTCGTCGATGAAGTCGCCGAGCGAGTGACGGCGGTAGGCGGCTACGCCACGGGCACGGCGCGGATGGCGTCGAAAGCGTCGCGGCTGCCGGAATACCCGGTGGAAGCGGTGAATGGAGCCGACCATCTGAAGGCGCTGGTGGAACGGTTCGCGCTCGTGGCGAACTCGGTACGGGCGGGCATCGACGAATCGGCCGGCTTCGGCGACGCCGACACCGCCGACCTGCTGACCGGCGTCTCACGCGAAATCGACAAGCAGCTTTGGTTCTTGGAAGCCCACCTACAGGGGTGAGCGTGTATTTCGGAAACCGCCGGGAATGCAAGGCGAATCGTAGAACGGGCGGCGTTTCTCTTACAGATCCTTCGGGTCGACCGAGAAATGTTTGATCCTTTGACGGCGCCAGGTGTAGGCGCCGTGGAGTTTGCCGTCGGCGGACGTCACCAAGGCGGGGTAGGAGTATTCGCCGAGGTCGCTTTCCACGATCAACTTCGTTGTGAAGGACTGGCCGTCGTCGGTTGAAACCCCCACGACGAGCGGCGTCCGCAGCGTTGTCGAGGGGTTGTACAGCAAGGCCACCCGGCCGTCGGGCAGGCGCAGGGCGTCGATGCCGGAGTTCGGGTTCGGCAGGTCGAGGGCCATGGCGGGGGTCCAGGTCTTGCCGTCGTCGGGCGAGGTCGCCCGCGCCACTTTGCCGAGACCGCGCGAACGGCAGAGCATGACCAGAGAGCCGTCGGCCGCGGGGAAGACCGTCGGCTGGATAATGCCCGACTCGAATCCGGGGATCGTCACCGGGCCGTGCTTCGTCCAGGTTTTCGCGTCTTTCGTCCGTTCCACCCACACCGCCCAGGTGCGATAGCTTTCGACCGACGAACCGCAGACGAGCGTGCCGTCGGCAAGTTGCAACGGCTTGGCGCGGATCGGTCCCAGAATGCCGGCCGGCAGCAGCTCGGCCGGCGACCAGGTCACGCCGTCGTCGGTCGAGCGCTTGACGAATCCGGTCCAGCTCTGCGGATTCGGGCCGGCTTTGAAGAACAGAATCAGTTCCTTCGGACCGGTTCGGCACAGGACCGGATTGAAACAGGGGACGTTTGGTTCACGGTGCGCCACCTGCGGGTCGTCCCAAACGACCGCGCCGTCTTTTTGCGACCGGCCGTAGGAAATCCAGATTGCTACGTTTGGAGCGCCTTCGCGGTCGCCGGCGAAATAGGAACAAAGCCATTCGCCCGGTTTCGCTTCGAGCAAGGTGCAGGCGTGGCACGAAGCGAACGGCGCTCCGTCGGCGAAAACGAAGTCGGTGCGCAACGACTTCGGGGTTTCGGGTGCATCGGACCCCAGCAGCAATGCGGCGGCCGTCAGCGCGACGGCGAACGTCGAAGGCATGGAACGTCCTTTCAAGAAGGTCGGTCAGGTCTGTTCGTCTTCGGACGTTTGGAAGACGCCGAACTCGACGCCGGCGGCCAGCGACGGCCGGCGGTTCGACAGCAGGCCGCGGCGGGCGGCGCAGTTCAGGCAAAGCCGTTCGTCGCCGCGCGCGACGTACAACTCGCCGGCCGTGATGCGGTGGTGGTACATTTCGCCGGGATTGGTGAGGAAACAGAAGATGCGGTCGTCGGAGGCGTGAATGTAAGGGGTCCACGCCTTGTTCGAGACGTACAAGCGATGGTCGACGCGAGCTTGTACGCCGCCGTCGGCTCCCGCAACGGTCGTATCGGCGTCGGAGGATTGGTACATGCCGTCGTCCCTCGCCGCTTTTTTCGCCGAATTTCGCCGCAACCCGTAAAGCTTCCGAGAGATTGTAGGAAAAGCCGTCCCTCGGAAGGGCCTGGTTCGCTACAATCCACGCTAGCATGAAGAACGTAAAAGCCAACAGTGCGAAGTCCGCGGGACTTCGCGTCACATTTCTCGGTGGTGCGGACGAAATCGGCGCCTCGTGCGCCGTCGTCGATATCGACGGCGTCCGCCTCTTGGTCGACGGCGGTCAGCGCATGAGCGCTCCGCCCGGCCGAAAGCTGCCGGACTTCTCCTTTCTGGAAGACGGTCCGCCCATCGCCGCCGTGCTAGTCACGCACGCGCACGCCGACCACATCGGAGCGCTGCCCGTCCTGCAGCCGCACCTTTCAAGCGAATGCAAGGTCTACGCGACCGAGGCGACCATCGCCTTAACGCGGGTGATGCTGCAAGACTCGCTGCGCATCATGGAGAGCTTCCGTTCCGGCGACGGCGAGCTGCCGATGTTCCCCAAGGCGTCGTACGACGCCCTCATGAACCGCTTCACCGGGGTTCGCTGGGGCACGGCGCTGCAGATCGGCCGGTCGGAAGTGACGGCCACCTGGTTCCCCGCCGGCCATATCGTCGGCGCCGGTATGATTGAGATTCGCGGCAAGTACGAGTCGGTGCTCTTCTCCGGCGACCTTTCGGCCACCGACCAAGCCAGCGTTTCCGGCGCCTTCGTGCCGGCCGTCCAACCGAACATCTTGGTGTTGGAAAGCACCTACGGCAATCGGCTGCACGCCCATCGCCCGGCGCAGGAACAGCGCATCGTCGACCGCGTCCGCGACGTCCTTTCCGAAGGCGGCAACGTCCTCTTCCCGACGTTCGCTCTCGGTCGAGCCCAGGAAGTGCTGCTGGTGCTGGGCAAGGCGATGCGCGAAGGCGAACTGCCGCGCACCTCCATCTACGCCGACGGCCTAGTGCGCACCATTTCGCGAGTCTACGCGAAGATGCCCGACGACCTGTCGCCCGCCTGTCGGCGGATGTACGAAGACGGTTTCGATCCGATCTTTCCCGAAGACCTGCCGATCATGGCGGTGCGCGACGAAGGGGAACGCAAGCGGATCGTCAAAGGCCCGCCGTGCGTTGTTGTGTCGTCCAGCGGCATGCTGCAAGGCGGCGCCAGTCAGTTCTACGCGCGAAACTGGATCGGCGACGCCCGCAACCTGATTCTGCTGACCGGCTACCAAGACGAGGAATCGCCCGGCCAAGCCCTGCTGAACTTGGCCGAGGCGCCGGCGGAACAGCCCCGCTACTTCAAGCTGGGCGGCGTGCGCACCGAGGTGCAGTGCCAGGTGGAAAGCACGATGCTGTCGGCCCACGCCGACGGCGGCGAACTGGCCGCCATCGCCGCCAAGCTGCAACCGCAACTGGTGCTGCTGGTGCATGGCGACGCCACCGCCCGCAAGGAATTGTCGCGGCTCATCATGGCTTCGACCCGCGCCCACGTCGAACTGCCGCGCAACGGCCACACCTACTCGGCCCCTTCGGGCGAGCGGCGGGCCGTCCGGCCCCACCGCGACAGCCCGCTGTCAGCCTGGCCGCCGTGGGATCCCAACCAGCCGCGCGAACTGAACCTTGAAAAATTCCACGGTTGGCTGGTGACGCAGGATCCGCCGATCAAGTACCTGCTCATCGACGAATTGGCCGAGATTTGGAAGGCGCCGAAGCCGCCGACCGACGACGACCTGTCGGCGCTGCGCCGCGCGATCTTCGCCGAGCCGCAGCCGTACTTCATCCCCGACGTGCGTCGGCCGTACATGCTGTCGCTGGCCGCGCCGGAAAACCTCGCCGCCGCCCCGCCCGCTCGGCAGCCTTCGGAAGCGGCGTCGGGCGTCTTGCGTACCATTTTCCCGCCGGAAAGCGGCCTGCGTCGCTTCGGCTTCTTCCCGGAGGAAGGGGTCGTCCGCCTGGAATTCCGCTTTCCGCTCGCGGCGAAGAAGCATTTCGCCCGCCGGTTCGCCGAGGCGTCCGACCGCACCGGTTGGAAGCTGGAGGTGGCCGACCTGCCAGTCGACCACGAACTGGGGGCCGCCGTGGGTGAACTGCTGGGCGGGCTGCCAGGTCCGGGCAAAGTGGTGGTCCGCGCCGCCGAGCACCGTGTCGACGTCGACCTCTCCGGCTGGACCGGCCCGATTCCAACCGACGACCTGGGCGAACGCTTCGAGCGAAAAACCGGCTGCCACCTGAACCTGTTCAACGCGCCGACCGCCGCCGACCCGTTCGACCAACCGCCGGAAGACGACCTTTCCTTCACCCCCCCCGGCGACCAAGCCGAAGACGTCTGGCGCACGATCGAATGAATTGGTCGAAGCCAATTGGTTCAGGGTCCAGCACAAGAGTGTCTTTTTTGATTTCGTCGAAGTGCGAGAGAAACGGAACATGAATGTAAAGAAAACCAATTGGTGGGATTTCTCAAGTAAGATTTCGGAAGGGCAAGTAGACGAACAGGTTGACGGCACTACCGTTTCCGCCCTTAGAAAGTGGTGGGATCATATTCGTTACTTCCACCCCGGGCCGGCAACGTTCGTAAGGGTTCAGGCTCTGTTGATAGCTGGCCTTTGCTTCTACACCTATTCAATCTCGATAATTGTAAGTCGACTTCTGGGAGGTGAAACCAATTTTTTTTGGACGATGTTGTCTAGCGGGTTGTGGTGGCTTCTATTTCTCTCAGGTTTCCTTGTCATCTTCGCCCTGAAGGACCTTGCCGAAGGCGTTTTCGAAACCAAAAGGATCTTTTCGGAAAGCATAGATTTCAGGGTTTTCAGAGATTTGGAAGACGCATATAAAACTTCTATTTCGGAAAAACTTGATGAGTTGATCAGAAGCCGTGCCGACTTGGAGATTATAGTTCTGGGGCAAACGCTGCATCACTTCTGGTTTCAAGCCGTTAGCAAAATGATCCATAGAGCGGATGGGAGTTCATCCAAGGTGAAAGTACGCCTCATTCAGCTTTCCGATTCGGAGAGTGGAACAGCGAGCAGGCTAGGAAGGAAATGGCTCGATGATATTAGACAAGTGAGAAGCGATTTGCCGGCCACGTTCAATATCAAGACTAGCAATGCCTCTTGCGACGTTCACGAGTATGATGATCATCCTGTTATGGGAGGAATTCTTATCAATCAGAAGCTCCTCTACTTCTGCTACGCCACCTACAGTTGGGACGAGAACGAGGGAAAATCTGAAATGAGTCGATATGGCCAGCATGAGATAGAGTTCGTCACTCGTCGCTCAAAGTTTGGGCGTTATCGAATTGAGCAATTTATCGCGCACTGTGAAAAGCACGCCTGTGACAGTGCTTCGTCATTTAAGAACGGTGCCAGAAAGTTTAACTTCAAGACTTCTGCTCTCACTTTTCCACACTCCGAAACGGCTAACTCTCATCACTCTCTAAGTCAGAAGCCCCAACAATCCACGTAAACAGTGCATTGAGACCAAGCCCCAGTATGCCTGCGGCCGCAATAGCTGCATACATTTCCGGTATACTGAATGTCAATTGAGACTGATAAATCTGCTGTCCTAACCCTTGATCTGCACCAACGATCATCTCAACTCCAATCGTCGTCGTCATCATCAATCCGACCGCAACCCTCATGCCGACAAACAAGTTTGGAAGAGATGGCATGAGAACTCCATCAATGAAGATTTGACTTCGCCATGCTCCTCGAAGTCGCATCTGATGCCTCAATCCTGACTTCGGCAAAGGAACTCCTGCCGCTACAAAAATGGTTACGGTCCAGATGCCAGTCAAACTTGGGCCTGCGATTCGAGAAGCCTCCGTGAGTCCGAACAGTACGATGAATGCTGGAAATAGCGCAGTGCCTGGAATGGATCGCAACACATCCACGAGAGGCCTAAGCAAGTCAGATATCGAACTGAACCCACCGATCAGAAGCCCCAATGGGAAGCCGATCATGGCGGCAATCAATAGTGCAACGAGGACTCGACAGGTTGTTGCAATCGAAGCGGTGGTAAGTGTGCCGTTACTCGCTCCGCGAACAAACGCCAAGGCCGTGTCCGAGGGCGAAGCGATGAAGAAGGAATTAACCAAACCAGTTTCGGTAACAATAGCCCATCCAAGTAGAAAGACGGAGAATCCAAGAAAAGATTTCAGAGTTCTAAATATCATGTAAGACCTTCGCGAGATAGAAAACTCGCCATATCAATACGCTTGTCGATAGCGCCAGCATCCAGAAAAGCGTCTGCAACAAATTGCGCCGACGAGAGATCAATGTCTTCAACGGCTACAAAATCGTCCAGCAATACTGAATTCGTAATCGACGGATCAACTTTCAGATGAGCTGCCAACGACAGCCGGGCACGGTTGTTTTCTTCGCGAATCAAGTGCAATGCCTTTGAGAAAACCCTCTGGAGGCTCTTGGCGATGTCGGGGTTCTTCTTCACGTTTGATCTAAGGATTGCACCGCCACCATTGAAAAACGGATCTTTTACATAAGTCGGCATAGGCGTAGCCGCGAGCACCTCGCCCAACTCCTTCTGCAGAATCTGACTTGTGTAGATGTCAGTGCTGAAAACGGCGTCCACAGATCCCTGCTCCAGTGCGACAGCCATGTGCTGATGTTCCACTGGTACGATAGTGAAGCTATTCTTCCCAATTCGAGGATTCAGAAGAGACTTGAGGCACAACGTCGAAGTCGGACTCGGCCACGTTCCGATCTTCAAACCTTTGAGCTCGTCGATAGTTGTCGCGCTCAGTCCTTTCCTCTTGACGACAGAATAACTCCTGTTGTGTTGCGCGTACACCATCGAGAGCGTGCCTGGCTGTTTCGATTCGATAGCGAACACGTTACCGGAGCCGAATGCGCCGAATTCATACTCGCCTTTCAGTAGCCCGTTCATGGTGTGTGATGCGTTGTTCAGCAAAGTCAGTTCCGGCGATAGACCCTCTACCTCGAAAAGCCCTTTGTCGATCGCAAAAAACAACGGAAGATAGAAGCCGGTAGGCATGCCGATCATACGGATCGGCCGGAGGCTACTTGTTGGCTTGTTGGTTGCGCAGCCAGGGGCCGCACAAGCATAGGTTGCGGCCGAAGCAAGGAAACGTCTTCTGCTTCTCGGTATGGTCTGCACTTTCACACTCCGGCTGTCATTGATTTTTGCTTTGAACTCGCTCTTAATGATTCAAGATTTTGTGTATGCGAATTGCAAGCTCTTCTCCGCCGCCAGATGTTTCAACAGCTTCGACGATTCTCAACGGAGGTCCGTCGCAGCACAAAACAACGTCCGCCAGCTGAATCGCATCAAAGATATCATGAAGAGAGACGATCATGCATTTATTGTCCGACATCGCCTGCTGGAGGGCATTCCTCGCGATTTGCCGTTTCTTCACGTCCAATGCAGAAAATGGTTCGTCAAGTATCAAAAACGTCGAGTCTTCGACAAGCATTCTGCACAATACCACTAGCTGCTGCTGCCCCCCTGACAGACGATCTGGATAACTCGCTGATTGCTTTGCGATGCCGAATTGTTCGAGCAACTTCGCAACCTGCTCGTTGTTCTTGGGTGCATTCCACCAAGGAGAGCAGTTTGAAGATACTGGCTTCCAGGGAAACAAGATTGTTCTGTAGTTTTGCGGCATATAACTTGTCGATACTTTTGGCTCGATCTGAAAAGTCAGTCTCCCTTGAGCGGGCAAGATAGCTTTGGCGATCACTTTCAGCAAGGTGGATTTTCCGCACCCGTTTGGCCCAACCAAAGCATACACTTTTCCAGACACAAAGTCTTCGGAAAATTCAGATAAAACCTCCGTGGATCGATTGCGTGCATTGTAAGAGACGGAAATCTTCTCCAGCGACAAAATGGAAGGAGCCATTTTCGTTTCCGACTTACGCTATCTGTGACTGCTTCACGGGCGGAGCTAGCAATACCACTTAAATTGTATCGTTCATAAACCACTTGTCAAACAACGCCTCCGTCGACCTTTTGCCGTGTGTATCGCTGAGCGAAGGCGGCCCGCTTCGTTAGAATTTGTCCGTTTCCATCCTAACGGTGCGTTGCGGCCAGGAACGTTGAAGTCGCTGCTGTTGGACGCGCGGGGATTAGTGCGGTAGAACACGCCGACCGGCGGGGATGGTCGGCGACCAGGGGGGCGGCGCGTCCTCCGCTTCGCCGGCGCGGCGTCCGCCGGCCGACGAGGTTCGCGCTCTTGGGCAACAAGTTCGAGGAAATTCGCGTCGAGAAGCTTCGCAAGCTCGAAGCCCTTGGCGTCGATCCGTTCGGCTGCCGTTTCGACGACCGCACGCCCATCGGCGCCCTGCGCGATCAGGTTCCCGACGGCGAAGAACAGACCGGTCCGTTCCGCGCCGCCGGCCGGCTGCTGAGTTTGCGCGAACAGGGGAAGGTCTTCTTCGCCGACCTGGTCGACAAGACCGGCCGGATTCAACTGTACCTCGGCCAGAAACAGGTCGGCGAGCAAAACTGGGCGATCGTCCAACTGCTCGACCTGTGGGACTTGGTGGGCGTCGAAGGCAAACTGGGCCGCACCCGCAAGGGGGAACCGACCCTTTTCGTCGACGCGATCTGCTTCGTGTCGAAGACCGTCGCTCATCCGCCCGACAAATACCACGGCGCCGCCGACGTCGAACTGCTGCTGCGCCGCCGTTACCTCGACATGATCCAAAACCCCGCCACGCTGCAACGCTTCGCCGACCGCACCCGGCTGGTGACGTTTATGCGCCGCTTTCTCGGCGACCGCGGCTTCCTGGAAGTCGAAACGCCGACGATGCAGGCGATCGCCGGCGGGGCGGCCGCCCGGCCGTTCGTCACCCACCACAACGCCCTCGATCTTACACTGTACCTGCGCATCGCGCCGGAACTGTATCTGAAGCGGTTGCTCGTCGGCGGCATGGAGAAGGTTTTCGAGATCGGCCGAGTGTTCCGCAACGAAGGGATTTCCACCCGGCACAACCCCGAGTTCACCATGATGGAGCTGTACGAGGCGTACGCCGACTACCGCTCGATGATGCAACTGACCGAAGACCTGCTCGTCGGCATGGTGGAATCGTTGGGTAAGGGGCGGCAACTGCCGTACGGCGAGGCGACGATCGACTTCACGCCGCCGTTCCGCCGGGCCACCTACGATGAACTGCTGCGCGAACACGTCGGCGCGGGCGTCGGCGACTTGGAAGGCTTGACGGCCGCCGCCGTCGCCCGCGGCATTCCCACCGCCGGCAAGCACGTCGACGTACTGGCGCAGGATCTGTTCGAGTTCTGCGAAGAGGCGCTTGAACAACCGACCTTCGTCATTGACTACCCGGCCACGCTTTGCCCGCTGACGAAGCGTAAGACGGGAAACCCCGCCATCGCCGAGCGCTTCGAGTTGTTCATTCGCAAACTGGAAGTCGCCAACGCTTACACCGAACTGAACGACCCGATCTTACAAGAGCGGTTGTTCACGTCGCAGCTCGACGGTTTGAAGGAAGACGATTCGATGGCCAAGATGGACGTCGACTTCGTCACCGCGCTGAAGCACGGCATGCCGCCGGCGGGGGGCCTGGGCATCGGCATCGACCGCCTCGTCATGCTGCTGACCGACAGCCCGTCCATCCGCGACGTGATCTTGTTCCCGCTGCTGCGTCCCGAAGCCCCTCACGCCGCCGTCGTCGAAGAGGCTTCGCCCGCCGACGAACCGCCGGCCTGACCTTGGTCGGTGGATTGCCCAGTCCGCCCGACCGGCGGCGGTCGTGTAATCGTTCCGTTGTCCGCCCGGCGGATCGATTCGACGCCCCGTCGTCTAAGATTTTCTGAACTTCGACGCCGAGCGCGGGAATACTTCAGTCGGCGTCTCGATCGATTCCCTCCCTACGCGGGACGCGCCCCAGACGATGGAGCCTCGCCCGTGTTCAAACGCGACGTACAAGTCGGCCTCGGCCTGCTGCTTTTCGCCGGCGCGGCGGCGGCCCCCCGCCTGTTCGGCCCGCCGGGCGAAACGGTCGACCCGGCCGACGCCGTGGCGACGGTCGCCGGCCGCGACGACGAAACCGACGCCCCCAAGCCTCCGCCCGCCAAAAAGAAAAAGACCGCGGGCGTCACGCCGACCCTACCGGTGCTGCCGCCGCCCACCGACGGCGTGACGCCGCCGGCCGCGCTGCCGACGCTGCCGCCGGCCGCGTCCGTCCTGCCAAAGAAAACCGCTGCTAAGAAAGCGGCCGCCGTCGACCTCGAAAAGTCGACCAAGGCCGAGAAGCCGAACCCCGCGCTGACGACCATCGTCCCCGACGGTTTCGCCAAGCTGGCGGCGGCGGCCGAGGCGGCGGAAATCAAGCCGGAACCGGCGGCCGAGGAAGCGCCGCACCCGCTCGACCTGGACGAAAAACCCGCGGCGGAACGGGTCGAATCCGACGGCCGCACCCTCATTCCTCGCGCGGTGGCCCCCGCGCCGCCCGGCAAGCCGGTGCATCCGTTCTTTCAGCGCTACTTGGAACGCCGTGAGTATTTCGTCCGACCGGGCGACACGCTCGAAAACATCGCGCATCGGCTGTATCAAGATCCTTCCATGGCCGAAGTCCTTTGGAAACTGAACGCCGAAAGCCTGCCCGCCCCGGAAGACCTGCAGCCAGGCCAAATCCTGCGCCTGCCGTAAGCGTTCGGCCCGCCAAGATGTGCCTTTGCATGCGGCAAGGATTCTTGTTCGCGTGTACTCGACGCGGCCTTCTATTGTGGTGCAGGCGTCACGCCCGCTCCTATTGTTATACAGAAAACAGGTCATTTGGTTAGCTCCGGCGCTACGAGAAGAGTCGGAGCCGGCGGGACGCCCGCACCACAATAAGAATTGGAGCAGGCGGTACGCCGGAGTCGCGCCCGGGACGGCCGCTCCACAAACGGCCCGCCGCGGTGATTCTTCGCGGACCGGGTCTTATAACCGTCGGTCCGGCGCGGTCGGTGTGAAGCCGACCGCCGGGTCTTTCCAGGAACGACGGCGCTCATGGCCTTTCGATTTGAACTCTTGGCGACCGACCGCGCGGGCGGCGGCGGAACGGCCGCGCGCCGCGGTCGGTTCCACACCGCGCACGGAGTCGTCGAGACCCCCGTCTTCATGCCGGTCGGCACGCGCGCCACTGTCAAGGGATTGACGCCGGCGCAGGTTGAAGACGCCGGCGCGTCCATCATCCTCGGGAACGCCTACCACTTGGCGTTGCGGCCGGGCGACGACCTCGTCGCGGAAATGGGCGGTCTGCACCGCTTCATGGGTTGGGACCGGCCGATCCTCACCGACAGCGGCGGCTTCCAGGTTTTCAGTCTGGAAGGCCTCCGCAAGATCGACGAGGACGGCG
>JBOFFD010000817.1:0-18013 GCA_051648425.1 Planctomycetia bacterium | reverse complement strand
CCTTGGGTGACCGGGGCGGCCATTCTCATCCGCCGCGCCCTGCTTGAAACCCTCGGCGGCATGGACGAGACATACTTCTTGTATTACGAAGACGTCGACCTCTGCCGGCGGGCGTGGCGGGCGGGCTTCGGCGTGCGGTTCGAGCCGGGGCCGACGCTGCGCCACCTCTATCCGTATCACAGCCGGGCGCTCACGCACCGCATGGTGTACTTGTCGCGACGGGCGATGCTGGTCTACTTTCGCAAGAATCGGCCTCGCTGGGAATTCCACGCCTTGGCGGGC
The DNA here is from genome assembly GCA_051648425.1 of Planctomycetia bacterium. GTDB lineage: Bacteria > Planctomycetota > Planctomycetia > Kolteriales > Kolteriaceae > JBOFFD01. The sequence continues at coordinate 17,731 of JBOFFD010000817.1, read as the reverse complement.
ATCGTCCGGCTGGAAGGGTGGTTCCGCGCGACGCTGGAGAACCGACGCGGCGTCGCGTCGCCCGGCTGGAATCAGTTGCGCGCCGACCTGGAAGCCGTGCTGCAAAACCCCGACGACCCGCCGTTGCGACGGTTCCCCGACGAAGAAGAGCGAAACGAAGACCCGCGTTTCAAGAATCACCCGACCCCGGAAGGCGGCGAGACGTCTATTTCCTAAAAACCGTTCGACGGTCGTCGACCGAATCTTGTCATCCACGGAGGAGAGACGCAATGGCCGCGACGGAACATGCCGCCGACGAATCGAACACACTGAACGAGTCGACCGCCGCTGCCGCGCCGCCTGCGAAACGGAAAGGCGACTGGTGGGTTCCGAAGACCGTCCTGGTCTTGGCCGCGCTGGCGATCGCCGCTTTGTGGCTCTATCCCTCCGAAGACTTCGAGCGCGTACTGCGGGTCGTCTTTTCGCTGCTGACGGCGACCGCGTCGGTCTTAATGATCGTCGCTTGGTTCTTCATCTCCGGGGCGTTTTCGGGGCGGGTGAAGCTGGCCGCCGCCGTGCTGTTGGCGGCGCTGGCCGTCGTGCTGCCGCTCAAGGTGGTGCGACGGGTCGACTTCACCGGTAGCATGGTGCCGATCTTCGTCTTCCACTGGTCGCCGACCGCCGATGATCGGTTGGAAGCCGCCCGTCAAGCCGACGCTGCGACCGAAGAACCGAACGCCGCGGTCGACGTGACGCTCCGTCCCGGTGACTTCCCCGATTACCGCGGCCTGAACCGCGAAGGCGTCGTGCCGGAAGGCCCCGCCCTCATCGAAGACCTCGCCACGACCCCGCCGCGCGAACTCTGGCGGCAGTTGTGCGGCGCCGGCTACGCCGGCTTCACCGTCGCGGGCGACGCGCTGGTGACCATTGAGCAACGACGGAACGAAGAGGCCGTCGTCGCCTACGACCGCGCCACCGGCCGCGAACGTTGGATTCACAAACAACCCGCCTTCTTCGACGAAGCGATGGGCGGCCCCGGCCCCCGCGCCACCCCCGTATTTGTCGACGGCGACGTCTACGCCTTGGGCGCCACCGGCTTGCTCGTCCGCCTCGACGGCGCCACCGGCGACGCCAAGTGGTCGACGAACATCCTCACCGACGCCTCCGCGACCAACCTGCCTTGGGCGATGAGCGGTTCGCCGCTCGTCTACGACCGGTTCGTCGTCGTGAACCCCGGCGGTACGACCGAAGGGAACGGCGTTGTCGCCTACGACCGCGAGACCGGTAAAAAAGCGTGGGGCGCCGGCGCCAACCCCGCCGCCTACAGTTCACCGGTGCTGACCGATCTCGCCGGCGTGAAGCAGGTAGTGGTATTCGACGGCGTCGGGGTTTTCGGCTACGACGCTGAAAAAGGAACCCGGCGGTGGGGCGTCGACTGGGCCAACGGCCAGAAGATCAACGTCGCGCAGCCGCTCTTCTTTCCGGGCGACCGGGTGTTCGTGTCGTCGGGCTACGGCAAAGGCTGCCTCATGGCGAAGGTGTCGGCCGTCGACGGCCAGTGGTCCGCCGAGACGCTCTGGTCGAACTTGAACATGCGCTGCCGATTCACCAGCCCCGTGCCGCACAAGGGGTTCCTCTACGGTCTCGACGAGGAAATCCTGGTCTGTCTCGACCCGGAGACCGGTAAGCGGAAATGGAAGAAGGGCCGATACGGCCACGGCCAGATGCTGGTGGCGGGCGACACGCTGATCGTCACCTCGGAAGACGGCGACGTGGCGTTCGTCGACGCCAACCCCGATGCGCCGAAGGAACGCGGCCGATTCAAGGTTTTCGCCGCCCCGCGCAGCTGGAACACCGCCGCCCTCGCCGACGGCTTGCTGTACTGGCGGAACCACGAAGAAATGGTCTGTTTGGACCTGCGCCGCGCGCCGACGACCCCGGCCGTCGAAAACACACCGCCGCCCGTCGAACCGCCGTCTGACGCCCCACCGAAAAAGTCCTGACGGCCCGGACCAATCGACTTCTTGATTTTTTCGATGGGAAGTCGCCCTGCCGACTTCTTAAATGACGCCGTCGACTGGTTCGCCGCCCGCATCCCACACCGATCCACTCAAAGGAGCGATCATGCTTCGTTCGTCCTTCGCCGCCGCCTTGCTCGCAGCCTTCGCTTCGATTGGGCACGGCGCCACTCCCACGCCGCCGGCCGGCTTCACCGCGCTGTTCAACGGCCACGATCTTACCGGCTGGCACGGCATGCCGCACTTCGACCCCGCCAAACTTGACGCGATGACGCCGGAAGACAAGGCGAAGCAGATCGCCGTCTGGACGGAAGACGCCAAGAAGCACTGGACCATCGACGGCGGCGAACTGGTGAACGACGGCCACGGCGCGTACCTCACCACCGACGAGGAGTTCGGCGATGTCGAACTGATGATCGAGTATAAGACGGTGGCCAAGGCCGACAGCGGCATCTACCTGCGGGCCACGCCGCAGGTGCAGATTTGGGACTCGACCGAAGAGTCGAAGTTCACCCTCGGCGCCGACAAGGGCAGCGGCGCGCTTTGGAACAACTCCCCCGGCGCCAAGGGGAAGGATCCACTGGCCCTCGCCGACAAACCGTTCGGCGAATGGAATTCGTTCCGCATCGTTCAGATCGGCGCCCGCACCACCGTCCATCTCAATGGCAAACTGGTGGTCGACGACGCCGTCATGGAGAACTACTGGAACCGCGCCCTGCCGCTGCGCAAAACCGGTTCGATTCAGTTGCAGACGCACGGCGGCGAAATCCGCTGGCGCAACGTCTTCATCCGTAAGATCGGGGCCGAAGAGGCGAACAAACGGCTCGCGGAAGCGTCGCCCGAGGGCTTCGAGCCGATCTTCAACGGCAAGGATTTCACCGGTTGGACCGGACCGACGGAGAACTATCAGATCGAAGACGGCGCCGTCTCGTGCAAGGCCCACAAGGGCGGCACGATCTGCACGAAGAAGAATTACGCCGACTTCGTCGCCCGGCTGGAGTTCAAAGTCCCCGCCGGCGGCAACAACGGCCTCGCCGTCCGCTACCCCGGCGACGGCGACAGCGCCTACACCGGCATGACGGAAATTCAGATCCTCGACGACGCCGATCCCAAGTACGCCAAACTCGATCCACGACAGTACTGCGGTTCGGCCTACGGAATGATCGCCGCCGCCCGCGGCTACACCCGCCCCGCCGGCGAATGGAACTTCCTGGAACTGACCGTTAAAGGCTCGAGCGTCCAAGTCGAAATCAACGGCAGCGTCGTGACAAAGGGCGATCTTTCTAAGATCACCGAGTACATGGCGAATTCGCCCCACCCCGGCAAAATGCGCCTCGACGGTGGTTTCGGCTTCTGCGGCCACGGCGACGCCGTCTCCTTCCGCAAAGTCGTGATTAAGACGTTGACGAAGTGACGTCTCTCACCCTTCATTGGGTCGGGAAAGTTGAATGTAGGGTGGACGTCCCCGTCCGCCACGGAGGGGCGTGGGGACGAGACACTTCTCAAGCGCGGCTGGTCGTGTAATGCAATTCGGGCGGACCGGGAGGTCCGCCCTACGAAGTAGGAGTCGACGGCGTTAGGTTACGAACGAACCTGCTATGTCAAACCGTCGGCAGCAGTTCGGGAATGACGCTGCCGAACGGAAGTATCGGCATCGGCCGGCCGGCGAGATCGATGAGCGCGTCGTCGTAGTTCACGCCGAGGTGCCGGTACACCGTCGCCCAAAGGTCGTTGGGCGTCATCGGACGATCCTTCGGGTGTTCGCCCTTGGAGTTCGTCGAACCGATCACCTGGCCGCCGCGCATGCCGCCGCCGGCGACCACCATCGACATCGCCTGCGGCCAGTGGTCGCGGCCCGGTCGGCCGTTGACCTGTTCGATGCGCGGCGTCCGACCGAACTCCCCGGTCAAAATCACCATCACCCGCTTGTGCAGCCCGCGTTCCATCACGTCTTCGATCAGCGCCGTCACTGATTGATCGAGGTACGGCAGCCGCCGCTGCGTGTCGGTGAAGACGTTGCAGTTGACGGCGTGGCTGTCCCAGTTGTAGGTGCAGTCGTGCGGCATCGGTTGCCCGGGGATCGGGTTTTCCAACACCATCGTGACGAACGAGCAGCCGGCTTCGACCAACCGCCGGGCCAGCAGCGCCCGTTGGCCCCAAGCGTGCATGCCGTACCGTTGCCGAAGGGCTTCCGGTTCGCGGGAGAGGTCGAAGGCGTTGCGGGCCTTGTCGCTGGTGAGGATGCCGAGGGCTCGGCGGTTGAGTTCGTCGAGCGACTTCATGAGGCCGCCGCGGTCGATGGTGCGTTGCAGCGTGTCGAAGCCGTCCAAAAGACGCCGTCGGTCGCCGAGCGCGGTTTCCATTTCGGGGGCGAGCGACAGATTCTGGACTTTGAAACTCGGGTTGCTGGGGTCGCCGCTGATGATGTACGGGTTGAAGGACGAACCAAGATAGGCCGAGCCGAAGCTGAAGACGTCGACTTGGGCGCGGCCGTCGTCGGCGCCCATGACGACGTTCGGAACACCGAGGTCGCGCTTGTCGAGGTGTTTCCCAACGATAGAGGTGACGGCGGGAGAGTCGTTGACGAAGCCGACCGGCGAGGCGGGAATCCGGCCGGTGAGGAAGCGCTTGTGGCCGCCGCCGTGGTCGGCGAACTCGTGGGCGCAGGAACGGACGATGTTGTACTTGTCGGCGATGCCGGCCATGCGCGGAAGATGTTCGCAGATTTCGACGCCCGGAACGTTGGTGGCGATCGGCTTGAACGGGCCGCGGTACTCGGCCGGTGCGTCGGGCTTCAGGTCGAAGGTGTCCATGTGCGGCGGCCCGCCGGGCAACCACAGGAAGATCACCGCCGTGTCTTTATCCGGCTCGCCCGCCGCCGCCCGCAACTGCAAGAGGTCCGACAGCCCCAAGCCGCCCAAACCGACGGCTCCCACTTCCAAAAAGCGTCGACGGTTGAAAACTGGTCCGGCACAGACGGCGGGGGTTTTCGAGGGCATGAGAGGTCTCCATGCTCGAATCATCGGATGGCGGTGGGATCGAAAACGGGGGGGACTGCAAAGTTCTATCTTCAGTCTAACGGCTGTTCGGCCGCCTTTCCACATCGACAGGAAAAGATTTTTTCACGGGAGTGGCCGAAGCCGGCCGTTGCGACCGGCGGCGGCGGTAGAGTCGGCGGTTATGCTGCCTGGCGCGGCAGGACGGCGGGGCTTGGCTGGTCCGGTTCCCGTTCGGAAAACCAACGGTCGAAGTGGTCCATCGCCGGTCGGAACCAGCGGCGGCGCGGCAACGTGTGGGCGAACCAGAATCCGAAAATCGTCGAGAACAGCACGTCGCTGAAGAAGTGGCGTTCCGTCCAGATGCGGTTCGCCGCGCAGCCGACGGCCATGGTGACGGCCACCGCGCGAAGCGGCGGGTAGAAGACCGCCAACGACCCGCTGTACGACGCCCCGGAGGCGGCGTGGCCCGAGGGAAACGACTGGTAGTCGCCACCGGCGTCCCATTGCGCCGGTCCGTGGAAGCCGCCGGCCCCGGCGCTGACGTCCGGCCGTTCGCGGCCGTAGACGCGCTTCATCAGTTCCACCGTGCCGGTCACCATCAGCGCCGCGACGAGTAGGCAAAGAACCTGGCTGCGGCGGCGCCGATCGAGCTGCCACATCACGACGCCCACCGCCACGATCGACACCTGTTCGCCCCAGTCTTGGAACGTGCGCAGGACGCGGCGGGCCAACCGCAGATGCTCCGGCACCGGGCGCGTGTTGAAGGTGAAGTAGTCGTGAAGGGCGTCGTAAATCGGCCGGTCGATCCAGGTGGCTGCCGCGACAGCCCCGAAAAACACTGTCACGACCGCCCAAAACGGAACGCGGCGCAGCATCGAGCGGTTCAGGTCGCGGGGCGGCGTCGCGTTCGTCATCATCGATCCTCGACTGTCGATCGAAATATCCCGTCGATCGTGTATACGCCCACCCGCGGAATTCGGGCAAGAGGGAAAGAACCGGGCGGTCGAGGCCGGCCGTCGCGCCGTCGCAGGGCGTGAACGATTGGAATGCCGATTGACCGAATTCGAGCCTCGCGGTATCTGTTTCCCATCGATTAGGATTGGAACCCGAAGGCGTCGGCGTCATGCGGATCCACGTACATGCTACCTGTTGGAATGAAGAACGGATGCTGCCGTTCTTCCTCCGCCACTACGGTCCCATCGTCGATCGAATCTTCATTTACGACGACGGCTCCACTGATCGTTCGACGGCTATTTTATACAAGCATCGCAAAGTGACGCTGGAATCGATCAACCTGCCGGGCGACTCCTACGTTGAGTCTTTGACGACGTTGTACAACGGATGTTGGAAGCGGAGCCGCGGCGAAGCCGAATGGGTCGTCGTCTGCAACGTCGACGAGCACTTTCATCATCCGGCGGGTCTTAGAAACCATCTCGCCGCCTGTCTGTCGGACGGCGCGACGATGGTTCCCGCCGTGGGTTGGCAGATGATCACCGAACGGTTCCCCAGCTCCCACGACAAACTGTCGTGGCGGTGCCGTCGCGGCGTTCCGTTCTCGAACTGCGACAAGACGGCCGTCTTCGCACCGGACCGCATCGAATCGATCGGTTTTTCCGTGGGACGGCACGTCGTCGATCCGGTGGGAGAAGTCGTGTTTCCGAAAAAGACGGAACTTCTCCTCCTCCACTATAAGAACCTCGGTCTCAAATATCTGCGCGAGCGGTCGGCGGAACTGAACGCCCGCCGACGAAGCGCCGACGTCGCTCGCGACTACGGCGTCCAGTATGCTCGCACGGAATCGCGGCTGGCGGAATACTTCGCCGCCCAGAAAGCGGCGGCCGTCGACGTCTTTCTTTCGACGCCGCAATCATCGACGCTCACCTGTTGATTCGGCGCCGGCGCCGCGAAGGACTTGGCCGCCGCGCCTTCGATTTCCCACCCAAGGAGTTTCACCATGATTTCTCAAGAGATTCTTTTGGACGGCTTGGTCGTCAAGCCGCTCAAGCGGATTTGCAACCAGCGCGGACGACTGATGGAAGTTCAGCGTTGCGACGACGACGTCTTCCCCGGTTTCGGCCAAGCCTACATCACCGCGACGCTGCCCGGCGTCGTCAAGGCGTGGTACCTGCACCACGGCCAAATCGATCAGATCGCGCCGGTTTCGGGGTGCGTCAAGCTGGTGCTGTTCGACGTGCGGCCGAATTCGTCGACCGTCGGCGAGCTTCAGGAAATCCATCTCGATGAAACGGACCCCGTTCTGGTTCAGATTCCGACGGGCGTGTGGCATGGATTTCAGGCGGTCGGAGGCCGAGAGGCCGTCCTGCTGCATCTCAACACGGTTCCCTTCGATTCCGACCACCCCGACGAAGACCGCCGACCGATCGACGATCCGTTCATCCCTTACACTTGGTGACTTATGAAAAACTCCAAGCCGCAATCCGCTCTCAAGATGGAAGCCGTCACGACGGCGACGGGTCGTGCGTTGGAGTTTCTGAAGTCCCGCAACGCGGCGGAAATTCCTCATCTCGACGGTCGGCTGCTGCCTCATTTGCAAGGCACGTACGACCTGCTGAGCGAATGGAAGGCGCCGGACGCCGTCCGCCTGGCGGGTTTGATGCACACGACGTACAGCACGCCGGGGTTTCCGATTTTTTTCGCGGAGCTGAATCGGCGGGAAGACGTGGAAACCGTCATCGGCGCCGAGGCCGAGCGTCATCTTTACTTCTACGCTTCGTGCGATCGGACGTATCTCTATCCGCTTCTCGAACGATTGATGCGCGTGCGACGGAAGAGATCCTTCCTCGCTCGCTGCCTCGAGTCGGCGTTTCGCCGCCGTTCCTCCGTACCGTCCTTCAAGAGCCGGTTCGACGGCGGCGTCGTCCAGCCGGACTTGAAGACCTTCGCGTCGTTTTTGGAACTGAGCTTCGCCAACGAATTAGAGATTCTGCGCCGCATGACTCCCTTGTCGGACGGCCTGCGTCGATCCTGGCGCGATCGATTCGGCGGCTGCCGGGATTTCGTCAGTCCCGCCGCTTGGAACGAGTTTGAGCGCGTTGTAGCCTAAGACGATTTCAACGCTTCGTTGGACCGGCGTTCCAACCGTCGACGGTGTATTCCCCCTTGGCGCCGCACTCGAACTTGAGGGGCGCCGTCAAACCGACCGGCCGATCGGCTTTTTCATTCTTGAGTTTCATCGCGTCCGCGACGTTCGTCAGTCGGTTGTTCTCGATCACGGCGGCGTAGCTTTCGTCCGCCCGCAGCAACGGCCGCGACAGTTCCAGGCATTCGACGACATTGTCTTTAATGACGATCGTTTTGAAGTCACACTTCGAGTTCAAGCCGAATAGGCCCTCGGTCCGCGGCGTAATCGTTTTCCGGCAGATGATGTGGTTGTTGCGCACTTCCAAGTTGTTGAAAACCTCGTTGATCCAAACCACGCCGCGGCCCGGATTGTTCACCAAGTTGTCGTGAAACTTGGCCGGCCCTTTCGCGTCCACGTCGCCGAAGGAAGAAATTAAGTTGCCGTGGTCCGCGTCGGTTGGAAAGTCGAACAGGTTGTGGTCGATCTCCACGCCGTTGCGGACGAACTCGACGGTATAGCTGTCCTTGAACCAGTTGTGGTGGATGTGAAAGGTCTTGCCGCTGGCGGGTACGACGCCGCCGGCGTGTTTCGGCAGCGACACCGTTCCGTGGCAGACGTTGTGGTCGATCTCGTTGTCTTCGTCGTTTTCGAAGGGGAACTCCATCGAGAAGTTCGTTTCGATGGTGTTGTGGTGGACCCGGCATCCAACCCCTTGGCGCACTTTGATTCCGTAGAATTCGCGTTCCGGCGCCATGTTCTTACGCACGAATCGGTTGTCGCTGATTTCGCAGTCCCTCATCCAGACGGCGAAGATTCCACCCCCGGTGAGGCCCCCCTTGACGCCGGGCCGACCGCCGTCCCACCGCCCCCCCGCGTCGATGAATTCGCAGTCGTGGATCTTCGCCTTCGTCATGCCGAACGTGCGCAGGCCGCTCGACAGGGTGTCTTCGATGCGCAGGTGGTGTAGATGCAGGCCGGTGTGAAACCAGGCGTAGATGGCGCCGTGAAGTCCCGTGCCGCGGAGGGTCATGTCCGAAAGCGTGACGCCGTCGGTGTCGCGCTTGATGCGGACGAGGTAGGCGTCGGTGTCCAAGCCGTTCGGCGTCATTTCCGGGTCGGGCAGGCTCTTCGTGGAGTGCACGCGGCCCTTGGCGCCGGTCAGAATGGACTTGTCGATCCCCGCGCCTTTAAGGGTCATTTTGCCTTTCAGATCCAGCGGGGCTTCCAACTCAAAGACGCCGGGGGCGAGTTCGACGACGTCGCCTTCCTTCGCGTCGCGGACCGCGGCGACTAAGGCCGCGGCCGTGGCGACCGGCTCGCCGGCCGACGCGAACGCCACCGAACATACAAGAACTAGGATCGGAATGACTTTCATGGAGGTCGTCCTTTTGATGGTGCTCACGGGAGCGATGGAAGACCTGGTCCATCTTCTCCAATCGTTAGAGATAAGACTTCTCTCGTAGCAGGGAAGGCGACGATCGAAGCGATTGCGCGGTTGGTGCGGAATTCGTCAAGAGGATCCGCCTTTGCGGACGATTCAGGGGTTGAGGAAAGATGGGAAGATCCCACGGGAGAAGAGTTCGCGGATTGCTCCGATCCGCATCAACCGGCCGAAAAGACTCCGGACGCCGACTTTGCGGGGCAACCCGCGGCCGGCGGCTCCCGTGGGCGCGGCGGCAAGGAAGGCACTCATGCGCAAGCGAACGAATTTTCTGTCGACGACGGCGGCCGCCGCCCTCTTCGCGTTCTGTCCGCCGCTCGCCGCCCAACAGGGACTACCGGCGCCCGCAGGCGCCTATCCCGTCGACGCGGTCTACGACGGCCCGTCGGACGGCGAATCCTACGCTGAATCCTCGGCGGGCGGCTGCGCCACCTGCTTCGACGGTTCGTCACGCTGTAAACTCTACTTCTTACCCGAATACGTCTACATGGACCGCACCGTCGGCAACTCGGTGACGGTGTTGGTGAATGAAAACGCCGGCGACGCGCCGGTGTTTCAGACCAACGATTTGAAGTTCGACAACGAAGCGGGCGGCCGGTTCACCTTCGGCCTGCAATGCTCGGAAACCGCCGCCGTCGAACTGTCGATGATGGGCGTCTACGACCATCTCGCCATGGCCACCGCCGTCGGCAACAACAATATCAGTATTCCGGGCGACTTGGCCGCCACGACGCAGGACTTCTTCGCCGCCGACGCCCTCGCCATTCAGTACGACGCCGACCTTACCACCATCGAACTGAACGCGCTGGCGTACTTCGCGCCTTACCATTCGTCGTTCGCCGTCATCGGCGGGATGCGCTATCTCAATCTGACGGAAAACTTCGCCATCCGCAGCGTGCTCGACGCCGACACCGGCTCCAGCACCTACCGCATCGGGGCGTCGAACAACATGATCGGCCCCCAGGCCGGCGTCCGCTATCTGAAGGAATGCGGACCGGTCGTCTTCGACCTATTCGGCAAGGCCGGCATCATGCTCAACTTTCTCGAGCAGAACACCAACCTCACCGACTTCAACAACACCGCCGTTCTGCGCGACTTCGGCTCCAGCGACGAAGCGGCGTCGTTCGTCGGCGAACTCGGCTTCAACCTCGGTTGGAAACTGAACGAACGAATCCTGCTCCGCGGCGGCTACCGCGCCTTGTGGATCGACGGCTACGGCGCCGCGTTCGACCAACTCGACTTCGGCGACGTCGGCGACGCCGCCATCCCCCCGAACTCCGACAGCCGCACCGTCTACCACGGCGCCAACGTCGGCGTGCAGTTCACCTACTGACCCCTGTCGGCGCCGCCATCCGCCGTACGGCAGCCGGGGTCCGCTCTTCCACGCGGACCCCGGTTTCGTTTCTTGGCCGACGGTTCGGGCCGCCGCGGAGTGGCGGCCGGTCGGCGTTTTCGTTAACTGTCAGTTCGTTTAACGCCCGCCGTCCGACGACGACGGCCGCCACGGTTCGAGAGGGTGCGACGCTTCATGGGAATCGGTGGATTTTTCGGCAAACTGGCCGCGGGGCTGCGCAAAACCGCCGAGGCGCTCGGCCTGGGATCGTTGCTCGGCCGCAAGGTCGACAAGGCGTTTCTCGACGATTTGGAATCCCGGCTGCTGCGCGCCGACGTCGGGGTCGCCATCACGGAATCGATCCGCAATCGCGTGGAGGCGAACTACTCCGGCCGCGACGCCGACGACGATTTGCTGCGGCTCGTGAAAACCGAACTCGTCGCACTCATGGAACGCCCCGGCGGCGACGGAGAACCGGTTTCCTTCCAGGCGAACCCGCCGACGGTGCTGCTCGTCGCGGGCGTCAACGGGTCCGGCAAGACGACCTCCATCGCCAAACTGGCGCATCGCTTCACCGCGCAGGGCCGCACCGTTCTGTTGGGCGCCGCCGACACTTTTCGCGCCGCCGCCGTCGACCAGCTTGACAAGTGGTCGCAGCGCATCGGTTGCGGCATCGTCCGCGGCGCGGCGGGGGCCGACCCGGCGTCGGTCGCCCACGAAGCCTGTCGGACCGCGCTGGAACGGAAGGTCGACGTCGCGATCGTCGACACCGCCGGCCGACTGCACACGCAGACCAACCTAATGCGCGAGCTGGAAAAGATTCATCGGGTCGCGGGGAAAGTGATCCCCGGCGCGCCGCACGAGGTGCTGCTCGTCTTGGACGCGACCAACGGTCAGAACGCCATTCAACAGGCCCGGATGTTCACCAAGGCGGTGAAATGCACCGGCATCGTGTTGTCGAAACTGGACGGCACGGCGCGGGGCGGGGCGGTGGTGGCGGTGCGGCAGGAATTGCAACTGCCGGTGAAATACATCGGAGTGGGCGAGCAGGCGGAAGACCTGGAACCGTTCGATCCGGAAATGTTCATCGACGCGCTGTTCAGCGAGAAGAAGGGCCGGCCGTCTTAGCGTTCGGATAGTTCCGCGTCGGTTGTCGTCGCGGCGTTGGATCAGGGGCGGACGGAGGTTCGCACGACGAACGACGTCGATCGTCGGTGCTGAAAGATCACTGGTAAGAAGTCGACGTACTCAAGGAATGGGTGAGTTCGTCCACTTCGGTTCCCAGTCTTTGGACGGCGTGCGCGCGATGGAAAGATAGTCGGCGATCTTCTTGGCGATGTTGGGCTGCTCGCGGGCCACGTCGGTCTTCTCGGCAGGGTCGGCGGTCAGGTCATAGACGACGACGGGGCCGCGCGGTCCGCCCGAACGAATACCCTTCCATCGGCCCTTGTACAGGGCCGCCTGCGTAAACGGTCCGTCGTGTGATTCCCAATAAAGGAATTCGTGAGGAATCTGCGCGATCGCGGAACCATAGAGCGAGGGCGTGAAGCTCAACGAGTCGCAGCCGTAGGGCGGGGTCGTGCCCGCCAACTCGGCGGCGGTGGCCATCCAGTCGCCGGAGTAGGCGACGTGGGTGGAAGTCGTTCCGGGCTGGATCGTGCCCGGCCACCAGGCGATCGCCGGTACGCGAATCCCGCCGTCCGTCAGGCTCCGTTTCATGCCGGTGAACGGACCGGCGGGGTTGAACCGGGTCGCGTCATGGTTGCTTTCGGTGTGCGGGCCGTTGCCGCTGGTGAAGAACACGAGGGTGCGTTCGGAAAGTTTCGTTTTCTGCAGCATCGCCGTCAGCCGACCGATGTAGTCGTCGATTCGGGTGATCATGGCGGCGTGTCCTTTGTCCGCCACGGGCCAATCCTTGTCGGCGTACGGTCCGAAGTCGGGAACGTCGGCGCCGTTCATGAGCGCCGTCGTCCGCTCGTTGTTGGCGTGAGGGATGCTCATGCTCCAGAACAAAAAGAACGGCCGGGCTTTGTTCTCGGCGATGAACTCCATCGTCTCGTCGGCGAAAAGGTCTTCGGCGAACTGCACCGCTTCGGTCGCGTAGCCGCCGCCACCGTTGCCGACCGGCGTGACTTTGTTCGACAGCGGCACCTTATGTTCCTGCCGCCAAAGATAGTCCGGAAAATGATTGTGGGCGTGGATTTGGCTGAGGTAGCCGAAGAAGTCGTCGAAGCCGTGCTTGAGAGGCAGGCCCGGCGACGCGGCACCCAGGTCGCCCATGCCCCACTTGCCGATCAGCGCCGTTCGATAGCCGACCTTGTTCACGACGTCGGCGACCGTCACGTCGTCCGCGCGCAACGTCTGGGCCAGCGGGCGCCAGGTCGGGGCGTCGCCGCGAATCCGCGCCCGCCCCTGATGCCGGCCGGTCATCAGCACGCAGCGCGACGCCGCATTCACGGGTCCACCGGCGTAGAAGTGGGTGAACCGTAGACCTTCCGACGCCATTTTATCCAGGTTCGGGGTCTCGATGACCTTCTGTCCGTAGCTGCCAAGCTCGCCGTAGCCCAAATCGTCGGCAACGATCAAGATGAGGTTCGGCCGTTCGACGCGCTTGATTTCGAGCGGAGGCGGCGGCGGATTGGTTGGCGAAGCCGCGGCGACCATCACCGACTCTTTCTTCTCCGCCTCCGGAGGCGGCGGGGCGGGGGGCGGCGGTTCGTCGGTCGGCGGCTTGTCGGCGGGCGTCGGCGGAGGGGCGTCAATCGTCGCCGGGCTGGGCGGCGCATCAATGGACGCCGTCGACGCCGGGTCGACTCGGGCCGTCGTATCGACGCCGGCCGATTGTCCGCCGCCGATGAAAAGGGAAACCGACCAGCCGAACAAGCTGAAACCAGCCAACACGGCCGCCGCGATGGCCAGATGACGGCTGCGGCCGCCGGTCTTTCGTGGGATGACGACGTCGGGCGGTCGACGCGTACTGTCCGGAATGACGGCCACCGGCGTCGTAGCGCCTCCCGCCGTCGACTTGGCGCGGAGGGAGTCGCCGGCTCGGTCCGAAATCTTCGACCAGAGGGACCGCCCGCTGTTTTCGTTCGGTGTCGCGTCGAGCATATTCGTCGACGAAGAACCCGAGGAAACAGCGCCGTCGGGCCGTCGCGTCCCGGAGCTGCCGCCTTTCGAGTTAAGGCTGGCGCCGAGGTCGACGCGCGACGATCCAAGATCGACGGAACTACCAGAGCCGCTGTGGCTCTGCAGCGCCCAATGCTCGATCGCGACGACCTCTTGCAAGGCGGTGCGGACTTCGCCCATCGACTGAAACCGTTCGCCAGGATCCTTGGCGACCATTCGCTCAAAGACGGCGGCGAGCGACTCGGGAACGTCGTGTCGCGCGGCCGTAAGGGGCGGCGACGGTTGCGTGGCGTGCGCCAGCAGCCGTTGCACCGTGGTTTTTCCGGCATGCATGGAACGGCCTGAAAGAAGGAACCAAAGGGTGCAGCCGAGGCTGTAGACGTCCGACCGCGCGTCGGCCAGCGAGGTGTTTTCCGCGTGTTCGGGGGCCATGTAGTCGACGGTTCCCATCGCCGAGCCGCCGCCGGCCTGGGTCAACGGGTCGGTTTCGTTCGACTCGCCTTCCGTCAGCGACAACCGAGCCAAGCCGAGGTCCAGAATCTTCACTCGGCCCTTGGCGTCGAGCAACAGGTTGGACGGCTTGACGTCGCGGTGGACGACGCCGCGCTCATGGGCGTATTCAAGGCCGGTCGCTGCTTGCAGCATGAAGTCGACGGAAAGTTCGATTGAAACGGGACCAAACTCGTTGACGTGTTGGCCGAGGTCGCGGCCGTTGACGTACTCCATAACCAGATAGTGCATGCCGCGGTGTTCGCCGGCGTCGTACGCCCGCACGACGTTGGGGTGTTCCAGCATCGCCGCGACCTTCACTTCGCGCTGAAAGCGGCGGACGGCGTTGTTGGACGACATCATCCGAGCGGGCAGCACCTTGAGCGCCACCACGCGCTCCATGACGCGGTGCATGGCGCGGAAGACGGCGCCCATTCCGCCTTGGCCGATGCGATCAAGCAACAGGTAGTCGCCGACGAAGAGGCCGCTGGTTCGTCCGTTGTAGAGGCAGCCGGCTTGATAGGCGGTCAGCACGCGAAGCTTGACGAGTTCACGCGCCAATGCTTCGCAGTCCCCAGACTTCACCGTCGGCGGCAGCTTGGCCAACGTCTCGGCGAGTCGATCGGCCGGCAACAAATTCGACTTCGACAGCAGTTCGAGGAAGTCATCGACGGATACTGGCATGAAGAACTCCCACGAACGAAATGGGATGTCGGCGACCGAAGCGAACCAATGGTGAACGTCGTTCCATCGGTAGAGAGGCCGATATTAGCCGAGCATTCTAAGCGAGGGGATTCGTGGGTCCGGCTCGCCAACTATACAGTGGTTAGGAAATGGAAAACCAACCGAGTAGGCAAGTCCAACAATAGTACGACGGAGGACGTTTTGCCGGTTTCTTTGACGGAATCGGCGGAAGAATTCGCAAGTTGGAGCGGCAAGACAAGGCTACCGCCTCGGCGATCAAAAATCCGGGAATCCCATAATGAGGGATCGATCGGTTCGCCAGGTCTTTCCGGTTGGGGACCGATGCACCGCGTTGGGCCGAGGGACGAGACGACAGGGGACGCCCCATCACCTCGGCGGAAAGGAAAGCGGCACCGTTGGATCATCCGACGCCGATCGTCGGTCGGTCAATTCGCGCTTGGCGCTTTGCTTTCCGGCGCGGGCGGCGACGACGGGGCCGGCGGCAGTTCGTAGCAGACCATTTCCTCGCCGTTGCGAACGAACAGCCGGCCATGGGCCGCCACCGGATGGTTCCAGGTTTTTCCTTCGATCGCCTGGATTTTGCCGATTTCCTTGTACGCCTCCGGCTTCGCTTCCACCAGGGCGATCTTACCCTTTTCGGAAACGATCAGCAGCAAGGCTTGGTCGGCCAACAGCAGAACCTGGCCGGCGTCGTAGCCGCGCGTCTTCCACTTCACCGCGCCGTCGTCGAGGTCGATGCACAGGAAGAAGTCGCCGTCGAAACCGTAGCCGTTCGTCCCGAGCACGACGAAGTCGTTGTAGTACGGCTTGAACTTTTTCGTCGTCCAAACCTCTTTGGTCGTCTTGTTTTCGGAATCGAGCCGAATTTTCTTCGTGCCGACGCCCAGCCCGGCCCCGTAGACGATATCGTTCCCCAACACCGCCGGCTGGGCGACGCGGGCGATTTGGTTCGAGTCGAACGAATCGGTCCACAAGACCTTGCCGGTTTCCGGCTCGTAGGCCGCCAAACCGAGGTCGGTGGCGAACAGGATTTGGTCGACGCCGCCGATGTTGACCGCTTGCGGCGAACAGTACGTTTGGATGCCTTCGCCGGCCGTCCAGGCGGGTTCGCCGGTTTCGGCCTTGTAGGCGGCGAGCGTCTTGCCGGAGGGTCCGCCGGCGAAGGTGACCACCAACCCCTTCCAAACCAACGGCGACGCCGAGAAGCCCCACATCGGCACGGTGGAGTCGGCGTCGGTCCGCACGTTCCGGGTCCAAATCAATTTGCCGGTTGCCGCGTCGAGGCAGTTGAGCGCGCCGTTGGCGCCCTGCGTGTACAGGCGGCCGGCGTCGAACGTCGGCGTGCCGCGCGGACCGGCCCCCGCGATCGTTTCCGTGAAGCGGGTGGTGTCGGCGTGCTTCCAGACCTCGGCGCCGGTGTCGGCGTCGTAGCAGACGACCAACTCGTCCGCCCCTCGCTGTTCCTGCGTGAACACTTTCTTTCCGACGACCGCGAACGACGACCAGCCCGGTCCGATTCGACGCCGCCACAGTTCTTTGGGCGGCGTCTTCGACCAATCGGCGCCGATGGCGACACCCGTCGCTTTGCCGTCGCGCGCCGCACCCCGGAAGCCCGGCCAGTCGCCCGCTTGGAGTTCGAGGGGGCCTTCGTCGACGGACTTCGTCGCGGCGGCGCCCTTCGATCGGCTCTCGGCTAAGAACATCTGCTCGGCCGTCTGTTCCCAGCGCCAGTCGAAATCAGGCTTGAACTGGCCGTCCATGCCGTTGACCCGCAGCGTGCCGAAGTAGCCCCACGTTCCCACCAGCAGCAGCATCAGAACGACGCGGCGGGTGGGCCACGCCAGCATCATGCTGACGACGAGCCAGCCGACCCACGCCGAAATGACGGTCGGAATGGCGTAGAGAAGGACGGCGTCGAACTTGAAATCCTCGCCGCCCAGCATGATGACGGCGGCGCCGGCGGCGGCGAACGTCGCTACGCCGACGAGGCGGTCAACGACCGGAATGCGGCTGAAAAACAGCCACCAGCCGACCATGCCCGCGACGACGCCCATGGGGATGAACATCATGCCGAGCATGAACGAAATCGGCGCCGGGTGGATCAGCGGCATGTACTGGCCGGCCCACAAAAGGGTGACGAGTGCGATCCCCGGCCACAACCGAACCGTTCGGGCGGCGGGCGCCGGCGACGAAGCCACGGCCGGTTCGACCGAGGCGCTGTTCTCTTCCATGACGAACTCCCAAAATTAGAAGCCAACGACGAACGTCGTACTCTACACTAGTACACTAGGTGCCGGCATCATTCCAGGCCAGCTCGATTTCCACCACCCCGGCGCCTACGGTGACCCACAGGACGACGTCCGAAGACTGAACACGCCTGGTGGCGGCATTGCAGCCGGCTTGTTCGAGCGGCTGTCGTATAGTGGACCCCTAAAATGAGACCGCCGGTTAAGCTACACCGGCGGCTCTCGGAGGTGGTCCCGATGACGGCGAAGCGGAAGTCCCATACGGCGGCGTTCAAGGCGCAGGTCGCGCTGGCGGCGGTCAAGGGCGACA
>JBOFFD010000816.1:0-5693 GCA_051648425.1 Planctomycetia bacterium | reverse complement strand
AGGGGCGCTGGTGGCCGACGTCGTTCCGAAAAGCCCCGCCGCCAAAGCGGGTGTGCAAAGCGGCGACGTCGTGATTGCGGTCGACGGCGACGAGGTCGACTCGGCGGAAGCGACGGTCGAGGCGGTCGGCAAAAAGAAGACTGGCGAGGAAGTCGCGTTAAAGATCTTCCGCGACGGTAAGAACGTCGAGTTGAAGGTGAAATTGGAAGCGATCAAGACGTTCGCCCCCAAAGTCGCCCAAGTGGAAGCTGAAGTCGAGCAAGGCCGGGAAATGGCCCGGCGGGCGGAACAGTTCGCCCGATCGATGCGCGACGAAGCGGGCCGCCGGGCGGAAAACCGTCAGGAATGGGCTGAGAATTTCCAAAAATTGGAATTCCGGCTGAAGAAGATCGAAGAGGCGATCGCGTCGATGAAGACGCCGGAAGTGAAACCGGACGTCGCCGGCGTGGAGGCGGACGTTGAAAAGCAGCTTCGCAAAATCGAGGCTTCGATCGAAGCGTTGTCGAACGAAGTGAAAAAGTTGACGGCCGATCCTAAGACGAAGGTCAGGGAAAAGGCCGCCAAGTGACGAGGAAGTCTTAGAGTGCGTTCGCGGGCAGGAGCAGCAGAACGAGCCGCTTCGGCCCGTGCGCCCCTAAGACGAGAATTTTTTCGATGTCGGCGGTTCGGCTGGGACCGCTGATCCAAGACAGCGTCGACGGCAACCCGTCCAGGTGCTTCGCCCGCATCCGGGCGAACGACCCTTCCAAGTCGGGCGTCAGTTGGTCGGCCGTCGCCACCACCAAGTGGATCGGCGGCAGTACCGACGCCGCCCGCGCCGACTGCGTCGCACTGACGACGATCGTCCCGCTTTCCACCACCAACGATTCCGCCAGGGTCACGCCGAGGGGCGTCGACTCCCACGCGGCGTACTTCGCCGACTCCGGCGTCAACCAATGGAGGGCGGCCGGCAGGTCGGCGCCGAGAAAGTTGCGCATCGCCGGTCCGTCGACGGCCAACAGCTCGCCGATTCCCTGGGCGGCCAGCCAATCGCGGAAAACCTGTCGGCCTTGGTCCAACGAGTCGGCTTCCAGCCATTCGCCTTGAATGGCGGCGAACTCGGCTTTGAACCGTTCGCGCAATGCGGATTCGGTGTTTTCGGGAAGTGAAAACAGCGGGCCGTCGTCGACCGGTTCGTGGAACCAGTGGGGTTCGGGCATCGGGCGTTTCAGAGCCTGCCGCACCCGCCCCAGAATCGCTTCACGTCCGCCGTCCGCCACCGTCTACTCCGTCTCACCCGCGCGTGTGATTTGAAAAAAGCCTCCACCTTTGCCGTCTCGGACAGTTTTGAGAACACGCATGTAAAGTGGACTTTCCTCACTCCCGGATTTCGGATCCCGAACAAGCGGGCGTGCGAGCACCGGAAGTATGTCGGTGTCCAGCGTGGTCAAAACAGGTTCGTCAAAATTGCCCTACTCGAACAACGCAGAGGCCTGCCGCCGCCCGAAAGCGACGACGATTGTTTTATAGCACGCCGTCCGATTCCCGCCAACGGCGGAACATTCTCAAATCATCGTTTCGCAACCAGCCGCTGGCGACGGCCCGCCGCCCCGCTACAACGTCGGTTTCCGCCTTGGGGAGTTCGCCGTGCTGAAACGCATCCCGCCGATCGTGTCGCCCGAACTGCTGTACGCGCTGGCCCAAATGGGCCACGGCGACGAGATCGTTTTCGCCGACGCCCACTTCCCAGCGGCGACCTGCGCCCGCCGACTGATCCGTGCCGACGGCCACGACGTCGTTCCGCTGTTGACCGCAGTCCTGACACTGTTTCCGTTGGACCGTTTCACGCCCCACCCGGCGGCGGTGATGCGGCGGGTCGACGCCCCGGACGACGACGCCCCGATTTGGGCCGAGTACGTCCGCGTACTTCAGGAAGCCGAGGGACGGTCCATCGCCTTGGAACGGGTCGAGCGCTTCGCTTTCTACGAACGGGCGAAGCGGGCCTTCGCGGTCGTCGCTACTGGCGACGTCGCCATGTACGCCAACCTGCTTTTGGCGAAAGGGCACGTTGAACCGTGAGCCGTCGACCGCTCGTCCGCATTTCCGCCGCGATTCACTTCACGCTCGTCGCTGCCGCGACGGCCCCCGCCCTCGGGCCGGCCGACGTCTTGGTGCTCGTCCGCAGCGACGACCCCCGCAGCTTGGCGGTCGGCGACCACTATCGCGCGAAGCACGGCGTTCCCCCCGAAAACGTCGTTCGACTCGATTACGACGGCAACCCCCATGAATGCTCATGGATCGATTTCCGTCGGCGGATCGAAGAACCGGCGCTCGCGCATATCGTGGAAAATCGGCTCGCCGGCCGCATTGCCGTTTGGGTGACGACCGCCGGTCTGCCCTACAAGGTCGGCGGCAACAGCATCTCGTGGGCGGTCGCCTTCGGCCGGGAAATGAATCCGGAAAAATCGAAGACGCTTGGTCCCGGCGGTTTCCCGCTGACGAACCCGCTCTTCGATCGGCAGGTCGGTTTTCAACCGCCGCCGATGACCCGACGCTTAACATCGACTGCGCCGGCGCCGACGGCAAACGGCTTCGACCCCCCGTCCTTCTTGCACATGCGGTTGGACGCCGGCGGCCTGAAGGAAGATCTCGCATTGATCGACCGTTCGGTCGCGGCCGAAGGGACGTTCCCCGCCGGCATGGTCTACTTTCTTGACGGCGACGGCCCGAGAGCCTCGCGGAAGGTGACGATTCCGGTGGCGACGCCGTTGGTCCGGGCGCTGGGCGTCACGGTCCGGCCCATGAAAGGTTCGCAGCTTTCCGGTAATCAGGACATTCTCGGCCTGTACACCGGCTGCGTCCGCTTCGGTTTCGACAAGACGGCGTTCGTCCCCGGCGCGCTGGCCGACCATCTCACCAGCTTCGGCGGCGTCTTGAAGGACGGCCACGGACAGATGGTCTGCACTGAATTTCTGCGGCGCGGGGCGTCCGCGACCTACGGCACGGTCGTCGAGCCTTACAATTACCCGACGAAGTTCCCGACGGCCCTGGTCCACGCCTACTACGCCCAAGGCTTGACGGCGGTCGAAAGCTACTGGCAGTCGGTACTCTGGCCGCAACAGGGTCTTTTCGTCGGCGACCCGTTGACTCGGCCGTTCGCCAAGCCGCCGCGGATCATCGTGGAGAACTCCACCGCCCCCCCGGTCTGGACGGGAACCGTCGAGTTCACCGCAACGGCCGAGTCTCCGGATTCGGCGGCCGGCATTTCAAGGGCGTCGGTGTTCATCGGCGGGCGGCAAGTGGCGGGCGTGGCGCAGTCGCGGCTGCCGGCGGGCGTCGTGCTGACGGTCGCCGTCACCGACCGCGCCATTGAAGTCGTTACAAAGGAAGGCGATGGTTTGGACGACGTGCAATCCGCGTTGAAGGCCAAGTTGGCGGAGGTCGGCGTCGAAGTGCAGGGCCGACCAGGGAACCTGCTGCTCTTGCGAAAACCCGACCCGAACCGGTTCCTGGAAGTAAAATCGTCGTCGCCGCTGCTTCGGCTGACCGCCCGGACGCGCGAATGGACGCCGCCGTCGGACGACGCCACGGCGAAAGCGCCCAACCCGAAGCGCACGCTGTTCAATTCCGACCTGGCGTGGGTCAGCTTCGGCTTCGGGCCGGAGCGGCTGCGGTTGAACGCGAAGATCGATTCCACCACGCTGCCGGACGGACGTCAGCGAGTGCTGGTGGTTGCGCGGTCGGGCGCAGCGCATCAAGCCGAGGGCGTGGCGCAGATACCGGTGGTCGTCCGCAACGGCGCGATTCGCGTTCGTCTAGAGAAAGCCGCCGCAGACGATGACGGCCCAAGTCGCCTGGTCGCGCGCGGGGTCGTCGAAGGACTGCCCCCGACCGACGACCGCCGGCTGACGCTGCTGGTCGACGGCCACCCGGCCGGCCCGGCGGTCGGGCCGCCGTGGGAGCTGCGTTGGGAGCCGAAGCGGTGGAGCGCCGGACCGCACGAATTGACCGCCCGGCTTGAACCACCCGCCGACGGCCGACCGGTGCACAGTGACAACGCCTTGACACTGGAGGCGGCCCCGTGAACGGACCGTGCCGACTAATCGTCGACGGCCCCGCCGACGGCGCCTGGAACATGGCGGTGGATGAAGCCCTGCTGCTGGCGGCGATCGAACAGCCGGGCGGCGCCCCGGTGTTCCGCTGGTACCGTTGGTCGACGGCCACGCTATCGCTGGGGTACTTCCAGAACCTGGCCGATCGACCGGAATCGCTCGCGCATCTGCCGTGCGTCCGTCGGCTCAGCGGCGGCGGCGGCATCATCCACGACCGCGAGTACACCTACAGTCTGGTCGCGCCCGCCGGATCTTGGCCGAAAGGCGACTATCGCGCGATGACCACCGACGTCCACGACGCCGTCCGCGCGGTGTTGAACCGTGCGTCGGCGGCGGCGAAACTGACGGCTCATGGAGTCGGCGTCAAACCAGCCGTAGAACCATTCCTTTGTTTCGAGCGGCGGACGGCGGTCGACGTCGTCCGCGGCGAGGCGAAAATCCTGGGCAGCGCCCAGCGAAGCAAACGAGGCGTCCTCTTGCAACACGGCTCGCTGTTGGCCTCGGCGTCGCCCGCCGCCCCACATTTGTCCGGTCTGCTCGATTTCGGCGTCGCCCTGCCCGCTCGGGGTCTGCTCGCCGAACTGCTCGACGCCCTCGGCGAGAAGTGGGACTGGGATTTCGAGGTCGACACGCTCAGCGACACGGAACGATCAACCGCCGAAGTGCTCGCCGAAACGAAGTACCGCTCGTTGGACTGGACGGCGCAGCGTGCCTAAAGCCGTGGATTCTCCTGTGCCGTCAACTGTAAAACTCGAAGCGCGGCCGATGAACGGCGAGGCGGTGAGCCTGGCCGTCTTGTGCATGATGTTGTGGGGCGGCAACTCGGTGGCCGTCAAGTTTTCGTTGGGGGCGTTCCCGCCGGTCGGCACGGCGGGGTTGCGCTTCCTGCTCGGCGCGGTCGCGATCGGCGTCTGGGCCGTCTGGAACCGCGCCGCGCTGCGTCTCGACCGTCGTTTGTTTTTCATCGCCTTCGTCAACGGCGTATTCATGTTCACGCAGATCGCGACCTTCAACGTCGGTACGCACTGGAGCAGCGCGATCCACAGCGTGATCCTCGTGAACCTGTTTCCGTTCTTCACCGCCGCCGCCAGCCATTGGTGTCTGCCGGGGTTTTCGCTGACGGCCGGCCGTTTCTCGGGGCTGGTGTTGGCGTTCCTGGGCGTCGTCGTGATGTTCGTCGACCATCTGCTCACGCCGAATCCGCGGATGCTCTGGGGCGACGCCGTCCTTGTGGTCAGCGCCACCATCTTCGGGGTCAAACAAGCGTACGTCAAAAGCGTGATCCACGAGATCGGCGCGATGCGGCTGGTGTTTTGGGAAGCCGCCCTGTCGACGCCGATGTTCTTCGCGGCCAGTCTGCTGGCGGAAACATGGGATTGGAACGCCGTCGACGGACGGACGATCGCCGCCGTCGCGTATCAGGGTTTCATCGTTTCAGGCGTCTGTTTCATGCTGTGGACGGCGCTGCTCGCCCGGCACTCTCCCAATGCGGTTTCCTCTTTCGGCTTCCTTTCCCCATTGTTCGGCATGGCGTGGAGCGCGATTCTGTTGCACGAGCCGGTGACGCCGGCGCTGGTCATGGGCGGCCTCTTGGTGGTCGGC
>JBOFFD010000815.1:0-10517 GCA_051648425.1 Planctomycetia bacterium | reverse complement strand
CCGACATGAAGATCAATCTGAACGTGGTGGCGTCGCTCTTGACGCTGATCGGTTACTCGATCAACGACAAGATCGTCATCTTCGACCGCATCCGCGAAGTGCGCGGGCCGTCGCATCGCATCGACCGGCCGATGGTGACCCGCGCCGTCAATCAGACCCTCAGCCGGACCATCATCACCAGCCTGACGACGCTCACCGTCATCATCCTGTTCATCGGCGGCGGACCGGAACTACGCGGCTTCGCCTTCGTGCTGATCATCGGCACGCTGGTCGGCACGTACAGTTCGATCTACATCGCCTGCCCGGTGCTGCTGGCGATGGAGGCGCGCGACGAACGGAGCAAGGCGACGACCGAGTCGAACGCGGTCGCCGACCGTCCGTCGACCAAGCCCGCCGCCGTCCGCTGAGACTGCGATCTTCCTGAACTCGATTTGAAGGGCGGCTTCTTCCTCGCGGAAGAGGCCGCCTTTTTCGTTGAACCGTAAGACAATCAACGCGCGATTGTACGACCTGCACCACCGGCGCCGGCCAGGGCCGGGCGTCGCGGCCGGCGGCGCCGATCCCTTTCGTGAAATTTGCGGATTCGTCGGCACCCAGTCTTTGAGACCGGTATATTCAATGAAGTCAACTGTTTTCGCATCCGCCAGGAAACGACCGGAGGCTCGCCGTCGATGGACGCTCTTACCCGCCAGAACCCGGTTCGCGGCCGCGCCGCCGAACGAACTTTTCGGCTCGAGTCGTTGGAAGACCGCTCGGTCCCCGCGCTGACGGTCGTGCAGGTGGCCGACATTTCTGTGCTCGGGTCGCGGCCGACCGCCCTCACCAACCTCAACGGCGTGTTGATTTTCGAAGCGAGCGGCAACGGCGTCGGCCGCGAAGTGTTCCGATCCGACGGAACCGCCGCCGGCACCTCGCTCATCAAGGACATCAATCCCGGCAACGACAGCGGAGCCGAGGGGACGGCGTTCTTTTCGGAGGCGCTGCCCATTCTCAACGGGTTCGCGTACTTCATCGGCGACGATCCCCAAGCCGGCCGCGAATTGTGGAAAACGAACGGCACCGAGGGCGGGACGAGCCGGGTGATCGACCTCGCCCCTGGTCCGGACGACGCCTTCTTCGGCATCATCAGCGATAGACAGATCGTCGAAGCCGGCGGCTTCATCTATTTCATCGCCGGCGACGGTCAGAACGGCCCGTTCGGCGAAGAGCTTTGGAAGACCGACGGCACCGCCAATGGCACCACCCTTGTGGCGGACGTGCTGCCCGGAAACGGCGGCGGCACGATCATCTCGCTGGGAACCATCGGCGACCGCGTCGTCTTTTCGACGTTCGTGGCGTCGAACGGCGCGGAGCTTTTCGTCACCGACGGCACTCCGGCCGGTACGCTTCCCTTCGCCGCCGCCAACGGCGCCCGCCCGTCGCAAGCCAACTCCTTCACCGAAATGAATGGTTTCTCCTACTTTTCCGCCGGCTCGGACTTCCTCGTCTTCGACCGGGTTCTTTGGAAATCGGACGGAACGACGTCGGGAACCAGCATCGTCGCGGACCTTTATCCCGGCGCGGAGAGTAGTGCTCCCAGCGGGCTGACGGCCATCAACGGCATCCTCTATTTCGCCGCCAACTCGCCGGGTTCCGGCTTTGAAGTCTTCACCTACCAGGAAGGCGGCGTTCCGGTGAAGCAGCCGGAAACGGCGCCCGGCCCGTTATCCAGCGTCCGCGGTCAAGACGACGGCGGCGTCACCTTCGCGGAGTTCGGCGGCCGAATCTATTTCGGCAGCCAAGGCGTCACGGGCGAGTCGCCCGTCAACCTGTTTTCAATGCCGGCCGGCGGCGGGCCCGCCGAACGGGTCGGCACCGGCTTCGCCGCCGCCCTCGGCGCCATCGACGGCTTCTCCTTCGCCCTGGTCAACGGAAGGCTGTTCCTGGGCGCCGGCGATGTCAACGGCTTCGACACGGAACTCGCCGTTCTCACCGAATCGTCGACCCCTCCCGGCGGGATGATTCCCGGCGGCGGTGGCACTGGCGGCGGTGGGACCGGCGGCGGGCCGACGTTCACCGGCCGGGCGCCGCGGCTCGTCACGACGGGCACGCCGAACACTCGTGGCTTGAACTCGTTCGGCGGCCTCCGCGTCGGCCGGTTGCTCAGCGATCGCTTCACTTCCAGCCGGACGACTTCGCCGGGCATCGCGCTCACCAGCCTGTCGCATCCGCCGATCGGTCGGTTCGAGTTTTCCACCAACGGCGGCCGAACCTGGAGGAGGGTCGCCCCCGGCTCGGTCTCGCGCGGCCGGGCGCTCTTGCTCGACCATGCCGCCCGGATTCGGTTCGTGCGGACCGAGAACGCGGTCGGCCGATTGACGCTCACCTACCGGGCGTGGGATAAGTCGACCGGCCGGACCGGCCAACGGATCAACACCAAGCAGAACGGTCGGACGACCTCCATCAGCGCCCAGCAGGAAACGGTGCGGGTGGCGTTGTTGGATGGAGTTCGCGGGGTTCTGCCGTTGCCGTCGACCGGAGGGGGCGGCGGCGGTGGAGGGGGCGGCGGCGGCGTCCCGACCTTCAATCCGCCCATCGTCACCCCGCTGCCGACGGTGACGCCGCCCGGCGCGGCGTCCGCGCGGTCGGCCGACGACGGCGCGCTGCTTGACGCCTCCGCGATCGACCTCGCATTGTCGAGCGACTGACACGGTTACGGGAAGTCAGCCCGCGAGCAGTCGATGCAATCCCTGCAGCGCCACCGGGAACGCCGGCCGCGACTCGGCGCACACCCGCCGCCACCGCAAGAGCTTCTCCAACCGATCGCCCGTCAACCCCGGCGGTTCCGGTCCGTCGGGCGGCAGCCACGCCTGGGCCGCCTCGGCGACCCGCTCGGCCGACGGTTCGTCGACGTCGTCCACGGCGGCGACGACCGCCGGCAGTAGCGCCAGCCGTCCCACCTCTTCCACTGCGCCGGCCGGCAACGCTTCCCGGTACTGTGGCATGTCCAAATTGAGCTGCGCGACCAGCCACAAGAGCCGGCCCACTTCCGGAAACGGCCGGCCGCGCGACGCCGGCTCGTTCTCTTCGATCAGTTCGATGCGGCAACTGTTGTACGCGGGGTGGGCCGTTCCCGCGCCGCCGACGACGGGACGCACCCCGATCACGCGGGCCTCCGCCACGAACAGGTCGGGGGCGGTCGCGTTCCGCACCCGCGCCGTCCACGGACCGCCCATTTCCAGCCAGCCGCGCCGCAACTCTTCCAAACGCTGATTCAAGGTGGCGTCGTCAACCGCAGGCGGGTCGGCGCGGTACGCCCGATCAAGGTCCGACAGCAACCCGGCGAGGCGCGGGGTCCACTGCGTGGCCACATCCCGTCGCACGAGCCGGGCCAGGGCGGTTTCCGTCAACTCGCGCGTGGAAAACGAATCCGCCGCCAACGGGGCGAGATGCTCGACGAGGCGCCGCAGGGGAATGTCCAACGACACCGCCGTCACCGCCAGCGCGCCGACGGCCGACCCCCACGCCGACGTCGGTTCGTCCGCCGTCGGTAGGTTGGGGTCGAGCGCTAGGGCGACGCCAAGCGCGTGGACGACGTCGGTGAAGCCGCCGAGCGACGTTCGCAAGACCGGAGGGACGTGGGGCGTCATCCTATCCTCATAGCGGAAGGAGTCGCCCGATCGTTCGGCGTACGGCTCCCATCTTTCCTAATATCACCATTCTCGCGCTGAGAAGTAACGGGCGTGCAGGGCCGAACATAGCGATGATGCCGTCGAAGGGCAAGCGGCGGCCGGTCGGCGGGGCTTAAAACCGCGTCGAAAACTTGACGGTCGAATCGGCGGGCGTTAGAGTTACGGTTGAATGGCTGAAAAATGGCCGTTGGATGGAGACGGCTGTGGGATGGCGCGACGAGCGTAAAAGACCCGCAGCCGGGGAACGTGCGAAGTCGGGACGGCTCGTGCGTCGAAGTCCGGACGCCGTCTGATTTCGGCACCAAGCCGTCCTTGGCGCGACTCTCGCAAAGGGTCCAACCAAGTGGCGGTCGGTTCGACGCAATGGAAGCCGACTCGGGTGGAGTCGGCTTTCTAGAACCTCGACGCCCGCGTCTCCAGCGGCTCCTGGAGGCAGCGAAGACGCGATCAACCTACAGACAAGGATGCTCTCGCCATGCTGGTGCTCTCGCGTAAAAACAACGAAAGCATTGTCATCAACAACAACATCACCGTCACGGTGGTGGAAATCCGCGGCGACAAGGTCCGTCTCGGGATCGTCGCGCCGAAGGAAATCCCGGTGCATCGGCAGGAAGTTTACGACCTGATCCATTCGCAGGCAACCGGCGAAAAGTCAGGGACGCCGAAAGTTTAATCAAGTCCGCTTTGTGCGTCCGCCGCTTTTCGCCGTCACCGTTCGTCGCCGTACGACTTTCGCCGAGCCGACCCGTCGCCGTGGTACACCGTTCCTTCGGACGCCGTCCGATCGATCGACGACCTCGCAACACCTTTCCACTCACATTTGCTCGTCGCCCCCCCTTCGTCGCCCGCCCGTTCGGCTGTCGACCCGGTCCATTGCACGCCCACCGATCGCGCCGCGAAATCCTTTCGTTGAGGCCGGCGTCAAATCTCATCTGAAACCGCCGAACTTCGCCGGCGTTTCCCCAAAACAGTCAGCTCGCCGTTGAAATAGCACCGGTTTCGTACTACTATCCTTTAAGAGGCGGACGACCGATGTTTTGCAGGTGTTTGCGATGATCCTGATCAGCCGAAAGGCCGACTATGCGATCCTCGCGTTGTCGCACCTCATGAAGTCCCAGGCCGGCGTCAGCGCCCGCGAACTGGCCGAGCGCTACAACCTTCCCCGGCCCTTCGCCGCCAACATTTTGAAAGCGCTGTGCCAAGAGGGTCTCGTCGAAAGCCGACGAGGCCCCAACGGTGGGTATCTGCTGGCTCGGCCGCCGCGCGAGATCACGCTGGCCGACGTCATTGGCGCGATGGACGGCCCGGTCCGCCTGATGAGCTGCGCGCCGTTGCCTCAGGGATCAACGCTCTCGGCCGACGATTCGGCGTCCACCGAATGCGAGTTGGCGCCGGTCTGCCCAGTCCGCAGTCCGCTGCGGTTCGTCCACGACCGTCTACTTAAAGTCTTGCGCGACACGACCTTGGAAGACCTCGGATCGTCGCCCCCCTTGTTCGTCCCTTTGAAGACGGAGCCCGTCACGAATGGTTCGTTTGCCGATCTATCTCGATAACAACTCCACGACCCGCACCGATCCGCGCGTGGTCGAGAAGATGCTGCCCTTCTTCACCGAGTTTTACGGCAACGCGGCAAGCCGCAACCACGTTTTCGGCTGGCAGGCCGAGGAAGCGGTGGAAGAAGCGCGCGACCACGTGGCGGCGTCCATCGGCGCTTCCGGCAAGGAAATCATTTTCACCAGCGGTTCGACTGAAAGCAACAACCTCGCCCTCAAGGGCGTGGCGCACATGTACCGCAACAAGGGCGACCACGTCATCACCGCCCTTACGGAACACAAGGCGGTGCTCGACCCGTGCAAACGACTTGAACGCGAAGGCTTCCGCGTGACCTTCCTGCCGGTCGACCGCTTCGGGCGGGTCAGCGCCGAACAGGTCCGCGAGGCGATGACCGAAGGCACCATCCTGGTGTCGCTGATGTACGGCAACAACGAGGTCGGCTCGCTGCATCCCATCGCCGAGATCGGTCGGCTGTGCAAAGAGAAGGGCGCGATCCTGCACACCGACGCCACGCAGTCGGTCGGCAAGATTCCCATCGACGTCGACGCGATGGGCATCGACCTGCTGAGCATCTCGGCCCATAAGATCTACGGGCCGAAGGGCGTGGGCGCGTTGTACGTCCGCAAGAAGAACCCCCGCGTTCGGCTCGACCCGATGATGGACGGCGGCGGCCACGAGCGCGGCATGCGCAGCGGCACCCTGGCGGTGTCGAACATCGTCGGCTTGGGCGAAGCGCTGCGCCTCGCCGTCGCCGACCGCGCCAAAGACACCGCTCATTACCTGAAGCTGCGTGAACGGCTTCACCAGCGCATCGTCGACCAACTGCCCGACGTCACCCTCAACGGCCACCCCGAGGAACGGCTGCCCAACACCCTCAACCTCAGCTTCGCCTACGTCGAGGGCGAGGCGCTGATGATGGGCATCAAGGACGTGGCGTGCAGCTCCGGTTCGGCCTGCACTTCGGCCAGTCTTGAACCCAGCTACGTGCTGCGGGCCTTGGGGGTCGGCGACGAGTTGGCCCACTCCAGTCTGCGGTTCGGCATCGGCCGGTTCAACACCGAGGAAGAGATCGATTTCACCGCCGACCAAGTGGTCAAGGCCGTCGAGCATCTCCGCAAGATGAGTCCGCTCGCCGAGATGGCCAGCGAAGGAATCGACCTGTCCACCGTGGAATGGTCGGCCCACTAACCCTAAATACACTGCATTCCACCGACAGCGAAAGAAAGAAGAACCATGGCGTACAGCGACAAAGTCCTCGACCATTACAACAACCCGCGCAACATCGGCAGCCTCGACAAGAGCGCGGCCAACGTCGGCACCGGCGTCGTCGGCGCCCCCGAATGCGGCGACGTGATGAAACTGCAAATCGAAGTGAACGAAGCCGGCGTCATCGACAAGGCCGTCTTCAAAACCTTCGGGTGCGGCAGCGCCATCGCCTCCAGCAGCTTGGCAACCGAATGGCTCAAAGGGAAGACGGTCGACGAAGCCGGCGACATCAAAAACGTCGACATCGTCAAGGAACTAAGCCTGCCCCCGGTCAAGGTCCACTGCTCGGTCTTGGCCGAAGACGCCATCCGCGCCGCTTTGACCGACTATAAGAAAAAGCAGGCGGCCGTCGGCGCCGAGTCGGCCAAGACCCCGGAAACCGCGGGCGTCTGACCCGTCTTTCCCCGGACCGAACTGTTGGTAGAATACCAACGAATTCCACGGCGCCGGACCACCGGCCCCGTTCTACCCTCGACGACGAACTTTTGAAACCGAAACCGAAAGCGAGCAACGACATGCCGGTCAATCTCACCGAACGGGCCGCCCTCGAAGTGAAGCGCATCCTCGAAGAACAAAACTACGGCGCCGACTACATGCTTCGCGTCGGCGTCGCCGGCGGCGGTTGCAGCGGCTTCTCGTACCAGCTCAACTTCGACCAAAAGTCGGACGAGATGATGGATGACGTCTACGAGTTCCACGGCGTTAAGGTCGTCGTCGACAAGAAGAGCGACCTCTACCTCAGCGGCACCAGCGTCGACTTCTACGACGGCCTCGAAAAGCGCGGCTTCGTGTTCAACAACCCGAACGCCACCAAGTCGTGCGGCTGCGGCAGCTCGTTCTCTGCCTGACCGCCGCCCGGACGCGCGTAAGATCGATCTCAAGGGACCGCCGCCGTTCACATTGAATGCCGGCCGTCCCTTTTTCATTCCAACCGCGGGGTCTACGCTTCATGGAACCCACCGCACCCACCGGCGACGCCGGCGCCGCCGCCCTCGGCCGCCGGCATCATTTGCCGGAACGCTGCGTTCAGTGCGACGCACCTCTTCAAAGCCCCATCGGCTGCCTGAACTGCCACGCCCTCTTCCCCGCGCCGTCGGCGTTGTCGCATTTCGACCGCCTTGGTCTGCCCGTCGGCTACCCGCTCGACCGCACGCTGTTGGAAGCCCGTTTCCTTGGTTGGAGCCGCGAGTTTCATCCCGACTACCACCAACTGTCTTCCCCGGAAGACCAACGCCTCAGCCTGCAACTCTCAGCCGCCTTGAACGACGCCTACGCCACCCTGCGCGACCCGGTCAAACGGGCCGAGTACTTGCTGTCGCTGCACGGCGGGCCGACCGCCAGTCAGCAACGCGAGATGCCGGCGGCGTTCTTAGAGGAAGTGTTGGAACGGCGGATGGAGATCGAGGAAGCGAAAGCGGACGGCGCGACCGCCGCCGTCGCCGCCATCGAGGAAGGGCTGTCGGCCGACCGCGACCGCCTGCTGGCCGACCTCGCCGACTTGTTTCGCACGGTCGAAACCGGCGACTCCGCCGCCAAGCCGGCCGCGCTCTTGGAAATCCGCCGTCGACTCAACGCCTGCAAATACATCGACGGCCTGCTCGCCGACCTGCGCGACTGACCAACGCGGTCTTTTCGTCGGGTCGCGACGTTGTCTTAATCGACGCAACGCTCATCGAAGTCCGTCTTACTCGCGGTGAAAGAGGTCGACAGTGAACGAAACCTACGACGTCCGCGTGATGAAGGATTCACTGGTCTTCTCGGCCGCCCATTTCATCACCTACGCCGGCGGCTTGTGCGAGCCGATCCACGGTCACAACTACCGCGTGGAAACGGCCGTCGCCGGGCCGCTGGATGAAAACCACTACGTCTTCGACTTCATCGCGCTGCGCGACGAAACCCGCGCCATCGTCGAAACGCTCGACCACCGCGTGCTGCTTCCGACGCGCAGCCGACTCATCCACGTCGAAGCCGGCGAGACCCAAACGACCGCCCGCTTCGGCGCCAAGCACTGGTCGTTCCCGACCGAAGACTGCGTCCTCTTGCCGATCGAAAATACGACCGCGGAACTGCTGGCTCGCTGGATCGGCGGGGAACTGCACCGCCGCTGGGCGGCCAAGGGAATCGCGCCGCCGGGGTCGACGCGGGTGTCGGTCGAGGAAAACTTCGGCCAATGGGCGACCTGCCGGCTGACCCGGCCGGGGTCGACGCCGCCGGCCGAAGACGGCCTCGGCGACGCGAAAGAATAATCGACATGGCCGTCGGCCGGCTCTTCCCCACAATGACCGGGAAGCGCGCGGCGGGCGGTGAATGCGAAGAGGCCAGGAGGCCGACCAAATGAAGCGCATCGGTATTTTGACCGCCGGCGGCGACACGCCCGCTCTGAACGCGACGATCCACGGCGCCGTCGAACGGGCCAACGAGCGGCGCGTGGAAGTCATCGGTCTCATCAAGGGCTTCAACAGCCTGTTCAACCCCCGCGTCCCGCACGTCCATCTGAATCCGCTGTTCCACGCCATTCCCGAACTCGACCCGACGATGGGCGGCACGCTGCTCGGCGCCTCGCGCGACTACGTCGACGGCGAAGACCGCGACGCGGTCAAACAGATGGTGCGCCGCCTCGAACGACTGAAGATCGAAGGCCTCATCTGCATCGGCGGCGACGGCACGTTGAGCGGCATGCAGGCGCTGTGCGAGTACATTCCCACGGTGCTGGCGCCTAAGACGATCGACAACGACCTCGGTCTCAACTACCGCAACGAAGCCGACGAATGGCAGCGCGAACCGGACGATAGTAAGAAAGGCTTCCACTACCGTCGGACCGCGTCGCGCGCCGAATTCAACCTCGAGCAAATGGTGAACTTCGCCACGCCCGGCTACGCCACCGCCGCGTTCGTTTCCGCCTGGAGCATCACTCGGCTGCGGTCGACCGCCGAAAGCCATCGCCGCATCGCCATCGTCGAATTGATGGGGCGCCATTCCGGGTACATCGCGTTAGGCTCCGCCTACGGCCAGCCCGACATCATCCTGGTTCCCGAACATCCACTGAATCTGAATCTGCTCGTCGACCGCGTCAAGGAGTTGTACCACCTTCAGAAAAACGTCCTCATCGCCTGCGCCGAAGGGGTGGTCGACGAGAACGGCAAGATCTTAGGCGCGGAACGGGCGTCGACCGACCCGGCGGGCAATGTCATCCTAACCGGCGCCGCCGAGCATTTGGAACGGCTGCTCAGCGAAAAACTGGGGGACGACTTCTTCGTCAGCCGCCGACGCAGCGAGTCGGCCCGCGCCGCCATCTTCACCCGCAAAGTCGGTCATACGCAGCGCGGCGGCCGGCCGATCCGCTTCGACCGCTTCCACGGCGCCCAGCTCGGCGCCAAGGCGGTCGAAATGCTCGTCGCCGGCCAACACAACACCATCTCGACCCTGCAATGGACCCGCGACGCCGGCTTCTACGTCGACAGCGTCCACGCCAACAGCCTGTGCGACCGTTGGCGCCAAATCCACGCCCGCCAGATGCACCCGTCCTTCTACGACCCCCTTCTCATGAAGCCGTCTAAGATCGGCATCGAGTACATGACCACCATCTTCAACAACGCCTTCGGCCCCGACGACGCCGAGCATGTGCGCACGGTCTTCAGCCCCGGCCACCTCCTGCAGCCGTACCACTCGGTGAACATCGACGTCGGCAAGCGCATCCACTTCATTGAAGACGGCGACTAAGGCCACCCGCCGTCGCCGTGAATTCCCCGTGAGTGATACCGGCGGTCCGCGCGGCGGACCGAATCTTCGTCGAATCCGATCTTCCGGGTGCCGCCAACCCGTACCTATTACGTCGGTAAATAACAATGTCGTAAAGATGACGGCGACGTGTGAGCGGTGTCGGCGGTGTCACGTGTACTGCACTTCCGGACGCCTGAAGTACGACGCCACCTTCTCCGGCAGGTCGCGGAGAGTCTCCATGAACTCGTTCACTTTTCCGCACAGCTCCGCCATCGACTTCGGATAGCCGCTCTTGAACACGTTCGC